>JAGBTC010000051.1 GCA_017631545.1 Oscillospiraceae bacterium | reverse complement strand
CCGACGACGTGGCTCACGAGTCCCGCTCGTTCCGCACCGACGCGGCCGAGGAGGGCGACCCCATGCTGGCACTGGCCAAGCAGTTTGCCAACATCGACTACGATGTGCTGCTGTACGATCCCGCCTCTGCCGAGAACCGCCGCGGCGAGTTCGTGGCCAACCTGGTCAAGGAGTCCGGCGCTCGGGGTCTGATCCTGTTCATGCAGCAGTTCTGCGACCCCGAGGAGATGGAGTATCCTTACCTGAAGAAGGCGCTGGACGCCGAGGGCATACCCCACATCAAGCTGGGTGTCGACCAGCAGATGCGCGACTTCGGTCAGGCTTCCACGGCCATTCAGGCCTTTGCCGACGTGCTGTAAAAGGAAGCGTGAGGATAGGCGACCCGGCCATGCGCCCAATCCGCAGCATGACAACAAGAAGCGTGAGGATAGGCGCATAGGGGAGATATGTTTTCGGTGTGCCTTGTGCTTACAGACTCCTGACTTGACAAATTTTTAACAAAATAGTATAATTGCTCTAATTTCGGCACAAACGCAATGTGCGTGTCAAACCCCGGTGGGGGAGAGGAACTCTCTCCCACCGGAACAAGAAGAAAATAGTGAAAAGGAGAAAATCATCATGAATTATGTCATCACTGTCAACGGAAAGACCTACAGCGTTTCCGTGGAGAAGGAGAATGCCGCCCCTGCCGCTAAGGCTGCTCCTGTTGCTGCCCCTGTGGCCGCTCCCGTTGCTGCCCCCGTGGCCGCCCCTGCCGCTGCTCCTGCTCCTGCTGCTGCCCCCGCTCCTGCTCCTGCTGCCGCTCCTGCCGCTGTTGCCGCCGGTGAGACCGCTGTCAACAGCCCCATGCCCGGCAATGTGTTCAAGGTGGAGTGCTCCGTGGGTCAGTCCGTCAACGCCGGCGATGTGCTGGTGGTGCTGGAGGCCATGAAGATGGAGATCGAGGTCTCCGCTCCCTGCGCCGGTACCGTCAAGGCCATCTCTGCTGCCGTGGGCACTGCTGTTAACACCGACGATCTGCTGGTCACCCTGGGCTGATTTTCAGGAGGACTGAACTATGCCGAGTATTGAAAAAGCCATTCTGGATCCCTTTGCGCCGATGAGCGTGGGCGATGCCCTTATGGTGGCCGTCTGCGGTATGGTGGTCGTGTTTATCGTGCTGGCTGCGCTGGCGCTGATGATCATGCTCATCTCCAAGGTCGTGGGATCCTTTGCGGGCGTGAAGTCCGCTGCTGCTCCTGTGTCCGGGACTGCACCTGCGGCTGCTCCTGCTCCTGCACCTAAGCAGGAGGATGACGAGGAGATCATCGCCGTCATCACCGCTGCTGTTGCCGCCGCGATGGGTACGACCCCTGACCAGACTCGCCTCACCAGCATCATAAGATACTAAGAGGGGAGGAGACAGAACAATGGAATTTTTTACTGAAGTAATGTCCAAAATCCTGGGCAGTTCCGGTTTTGCCGCCTTCGCCGGCGCTTCTGACGCTACCGGTGCCTGGTGGGATTGGCGCAACGCCGTAATGATCGTGATTGCCTGTGTGCTGCTGTATATGGGCATTGGCAAGAAGTTTGAGCCCCTGCTGCTGGTTCCCATCGCCTTTGGTATGCTGCTGGCCAACCTGCCCCTGACGATGCTGTTCGCCGAGCCTGTTTATGACGCGGCAACCCACAGCGGAACCGTGGGCTTTATGTGGGTGCTCTACCAGGGCGTCCAGTACGCCATCTATCCGTCCATTATCTTTATGGGCATTGGCGCTATGACCGACTTCGGCCCTCTGCTGGCCAATCCTGTGTCCCTTCTGCTGGGCGCTGCCGCTCAGCTGGGTATCTTCGCTGCCTTCCTGATGGCTCTGGTGCTGGGCTTTGATCCCTGCGAGGCCGCTGCCATCGGCGTTATCGGCGGTGCGGACGGCCCCACCGCCATTCTGACGGCCTCCAAGCTGGCCAACGAGCTGCTGCCTGCCATCGCCATTGCGGCCTACTCCTATATGGCGCTGATCCCCCTGATCCAGCCCCCTGTGATGAAGCTGCTGACCACCAAGAAGATGCGTCAGGTCAAGATGACTCAGCTGCGTCCCGTGTCCAAGGTGGAGAAAATCATCTTCCCCATCGCGGTGTCCATCTTTGTCATCCTGCTCATTCCTGACACGGCGCCTCTGATCGGTATGCTCATGCTGGGCAACCTGTTCCGTGAGTGTGGTGTGACCGACCGTCTGTCCGACACCGCCCAGAACGCGCTGATCAACATCGTTACCATTCCTCTGGGTCTGTCCGTGGGCTTCAAGGCCACCGGTGAGAACTTCCTCACCGTGGAGACCCTGTCCATCATCGCGCTGGGCTTGACCGCCTTCCTGCTGTCCACCGCCGGTGGCCTGCTGCTGGGCGACCTGCTCTACTTCCTGACCAAGGGCAAGATCAATCCGCTGATCGGCTCCGCCGGCGTGTCCGCCGTGCCTATGGCCGCCCGTGTGTCTCAGGTCGTGGGTCAGAAGGAGAATCCCTCCAACTTCCTGCTCATGCACGCTATGGGCCCCAATGTGGCCGGCGTGATCGGCTCCGCTGTTGCGGCTGGCTTCATGATCAAGGTCTTTGGCGGCTGATCTCAAAGCAATCAAAAATACCGTGCGAGCAATGCTCGCACGGTATTTTTATATTCTCTCAGGGTTCGAATCCCTTCAGCAGAGGAGAAGAAGCAAAAAACCCGTCACCCGAATGGGTGACAGGTTTTTTGGTACGGCTGAAGGGATGCATCCGCTTCGCGTATGCCGTCCTCGCAGCATAGCTGCTTCGGACTTCACGGCTAAAAACAGTCCACCGAACTGTTTTCTTAACACCGCTCACCCTCTCAGGGTTCGAATCCCTTCAGCAGAGGAGAAGAAGCAAAAAACCCGCCACCCGAATGGGTGACAGGTTTTTTGGTACGGCTGAAGGGATGCATCCGCTT
>JAGBTC010000050.1 GCA_017631545.1 Oscillospiraceae bacterium | reverse complement strand
TCCAGCACGGTCACCGCGTCGATGGTGGCCGAGTAGCTGAACATGGAATAGATCGTTTCATAAATTTCCCGGTTTTGGCGCAGATAGAAGTCGTCCGGGCGCAGATGCTCCACCACCTCGGGCACGCAGCGCGCGTCGATGAGCATGGAGCCAAGCACTGCCTGCTCTGCCTCCACACTGTGGGGCATCTGGCGCAGCAGCAGTTCCTCGTCTTGCATGGGCATGGCACAGCCTCCTTTGTTTTAGGAGTTTTGGTTGGATCAGTCCTCCACCACCATCACATTGACGGTGCCCACCACTTCATAGCCCAGCTTGGCTTTGATCTTATAGCCGCCGCAGGTCTTGATGGGCTCGTCCATGACAAGCTTGGTCTTGGGGATGGACAGGGAGAACTGGGCGTTCAGGCACTCGGAGATCTCCTTGGAGGTTACCGCGCCGAACAGACGGCCGCCGTCACCGGCCTTGGCAGACACATTGACGGTGATGGTTTCCAGCTGCTTGGCCAGCGCCTCGGCCTGGGCCTTCTCGGCGGCCTCCTGCGCCTTGCGTGCCTTTTCCTGCTGCTTCATGGTGTTCAGATTTTCCGCCGTGGCGGGCACGGACAGCTTTTTGGCCAGAAGGAAGTTGCGGGCGTAGCCGTCGGATACATCCACCAGCTGACCCTTCTTGCCCTGACCCTTAACATCTTGCTGAAGAATGACTTTCATGATAAATACCTCCGTTGATCTGTTTATGTGTCCAAATATTGGTCGATGGCGGCGGTTAACTCGCTATATACCTGTGCCGGGCTCTTGCCGGCGACCTGACCGCCGGCGGCCGCCGCGTTGCCGCCGCCGCCCAGGGTTTCCAGGATGACCTGTACATTGATTTTGTCCTGAATGGAACGGGCAGACAGGATCACATTTTGCTCCCCGTCCGGGAACAGGACGAAGGAGGCCTGGATGCCCATAATGTTCAGCAGCTCGTCCGCCGCCTGCGCTGCAGTCACCCGGGACACCGGCCGCTCGGAGCGGACGATGGCGATGCCGGGGCGGTAGACCTGTGCGTTCTGAATGAGGGCGTACTTGTCGATGGTAGCGCTAAAGTCGTTCTGGAACAGCTTTTTCACCTCGCTGGTGTCTGCACCCGAGCGGCGCAGGAAGGCGGCAGCCTCAAAGGTGCGGCCACCGGTACGCAGGGTGAAGTTCTTGGTATCCAGCACGATACCGGCCAGCAGCGCCTCGGCCTCCGTACGCAGCAGCTCGGCCGGCTCTACAATATAGGTAGCCAGCTCGGCCACCAGCTCGCAGGCAGAGGAGGCATAGGGCTCGTGATAATTCAGCGCCGCCCCGTCGATGTAGGTAGCCGCGCGGCGGTGATGGTCGATCACAGCCACCCGGTTGCACGACTCCAGCAGCTCGGGCGACTGCACCTGCTCGGGGCGGTTGGTGTCCACCACCACCAGCAGGGTGCGCGCATCGGCAATCACCATGGCTTCCTGAGGGGCGAGGAAGCAGCCGCTGTACTCCTCCAGTTCGGAGAGCTTGTCGGTCATGCTCTTACAGGGGGGATTTCCCAGCTCCCGAATGATGTGGGCGCTTACCCCCAGCTTGCGGGCGATGGCGCACACACCGGCTGCCGCGCCCGCGCAGTCCAGATCGGGGAAGCGGTGTCCCATCACCAGTACCCGGGAGGAGTCGGCGATAAGGGAGGACAGGGCGTTGGCCATTACGCGGCTTTTCACCTTGGTGCGCTTTTCCGCCTCGGTGGAGCGGCCGCCGTAAAACTCAAAGCTGAATCGGTTGCGGATGACCGCCTGATCACCGCCCCGGGACAGGGCCATATCGATGGACAGGTTGGCAAACTGCAGCAGCTCCTGGAAGGTCTGGCCGTCCGTGCCGATGCCGATGGACAGGGAGGCGGGGATGCCGTTGGGGTTGACCACCTGATGCACCGCATCCAGAATGTCGAACTTCTTTTGGGTGAAGGCGGGCAGATACTGCTGCTGGAAGAGGAACAGGTAGCGATCCCGCTCCAGCTTTCGCAGCATACCCTTGGCCGGGGCGCTCCACTCGTCCATGCAAGAATTGATCTGGCTGATGAGGGCGCTGCGCTGGTTTTCGTTGAGATTCTTCATCAGATCCTCGTAGTTGTCCAGCAGCAGCACCGCCGCCACGGGGCGGGTGGCATCCAGCTCGCTGCGCGCCAGCGAATAGTCCGTTACATCCACCCAGTAGGTGGTGGCCAGCAGGCCGCTGCCCTTGTCGCCGGTACGGACCAGGTGGCCAAAGACCAGAAAGCGCCGCTCGCCCAGTATGGCCTCGCCGGGGTGCTCGCTTTTGCCCTCCATAAGCCAGCGTGTGTCAAAGCCGGGCACGACGGCGGACAGCTTGGAGTCAAAGATATGTTCCTGCTCGCCGCTCAGGCGCAGAAAGCGCTCGTTGCTCCATACAATCTCGTCCCGCTCGGGGCGGAAGATGAGCATGGGCAGCGGAGAGTTTATCATGCTGTCCTTGGCGGCCACATCTACGCTGCCGGTCAGTGCGTCCATGTACTTTGCGATCTCGCGCTTGCGCTTGCGGTTGTTGTGGCGGTAGAACAGGGCCAGCAGCAGGATCACGGCGCTTTCCGCCATGGCCAGGATCGGGCTGAAGTAGATGCTGGCCAGCGCGAAGAGTACCAGAATGAAAAAGTACACCGCGTAGTTGGGCTCCAGAAGGTGGGAAAACTTTTTGTTCAAAACAAATCCCCCTCGGTTATTTTATAATGTGGGCAGGGCGTGCAAGGCAGCCCCGGTACCCGGAAAAGGATACTATATATAACATAGCATTTTATTATACCAAATCCCATCGGGAAAAACAAGAGTGGGATCCTATTCGCGGCGGCAGAAAAATTTTTTGAACTTTTTTTCAAAAACCCCTTTACAAACTCCCAGGGGTATGCTATTATCATATTGCAAACAATAATTGTTATCGTTAAGGAGGCGACCATGGAGAAGACGACCCGATACAGCAAGAAACGAGAAGCCATCCTCATGGCGCTGCGGGACACGGAGGGCCACCCCACGGCGGAGTGGCTGTACCAAAAGCTCAAGCCGGAGCATCCGGATCTGAGCCTTGGAACGGTGTACCGCAACCTGACGCTCTTTCGGGAGCAGGGGCAGATACGCAGCGTAGGCGTTGTGGACGGACACGAACGCTTCGATGCCAATACTGCCGACCATCCGCATTTTGTTTGCGAGGGCTGCCACGCGGTTATCGACATTCCGGGCATCGAGGATGACCGGCAGGTGGAGCGGGCGGTCAGCCACACCTACGGCTTTGCGGCGCGGCACCATGACCTGACGGTCTACGGGCTGTGCGGCGATTGTATGCAAAGCCAATCCAAAGCGTAATCCAAAAAAGAAATAAGGAAATCAAAACAAGGAAAATCAAGGAGGAAATGAAAAATGAAGAAGTTTGTGTGTTCTGTTTGCGGTTATGTCCATGAGGGCGACAGCGCTCCCGAGCGCTGCCCCGTGTGCAAGGTCCCTGCCGAGAAGTTCAACGAGGTCAAGGGCGAGATGAAGCTGGCTGCCGAGCATGAGTACGGCATCTATGCCAAGACCGTGAAGAACAACCCCGATATCTCCGAGGAGGACAAGAAGTACATCTTCGAGCAGCTCATGGCCAACTTCAACGGCGAGTGTTCCGAGGTGGGTATGTACCTGTGCATGGCCCGCATCGCGCACCGCGAGGGCTATCCCGAGGTGGGTCTGTACTGGGAGAAGGCCGCCTGGGAAGAGGCCGAGCACGCC
>JAGBTC010000049.1 GCA_017631545.1 Oscillospiraceae bacterium | reverse complement strand
GCCCCCGATGCAGCGCAAGGACATAGGTGCAAAACAGCAGCGCAGGAGGCGCCAACCAGAAACCGTATCCGATCAGTCCCTTGACCAGACCGCACACCACCGCAACCGCAGGCGAGTTATCAAAGTAGCCAAAACCAAGCCACAATGCCAGCACGAAGCACACGATGGCGCCCACCTCGCGGCGGATGGGCTTGGGCGCAGGGGTACTGTTCTTCCCGGTGACCGTTTGCTTACTGCGGCCGGCAGCACTGCTTTTCGCCGCAGGCTTGGTGGCCTTTTTTGCGCTGCCGCGGCCGGAGGCCGTCCGGCTGCCCCCCTTGGAGGCGCCGGGTTGCGCGGCGCGGCTGCCGCCCTTCTTTTGTGTAGTAGCCATAATCGATCAAATCCCTTTCCGGAGAAACTCAACTCAAAGCAGTGTCCAGCCCGTCAGGCTGAGGAACAAAAACAGTGCGCCCGCGCCCCAACAATAGTAGGCAAAGCGGCCAAAGCGCCCCTTGTCCACCAGCAGATTGACAAGAGCGATGGCAAAATAACCGACCACACCAGCCACCGCCATACCCAACAGGTACTTGGGCAAAAGAGCGCTGTCAAAAGCACCGGGGGTGCTGATCGCATCCGCCACCTCCAACAGGGTGGCGCCCAGAACCGCGGGCAGCGACATCAAAAAGGAGTAGCGCACGGCAAACTTTCGCTCAAAGCCCACCGCAAGTCCCATGGTGATGGTACACCCGGAGCGGGACAGTCCCGGCACAGTGGCAAGCCCCTGGGCAAGACCCACGATCAGCGCGTCCTTCATACCGGCGGTACGCACATCCTTTTTCCCGCTGACCATGCGGTCGGACAGGAACAGGATCGTGCCGGTAAGCAGCAGCGCGCAGCATACCAGCGCGGGCGAGTTGTTCAGCTGCTCCACCGCGTCCTTGAACAGCAGCACCGCCAACAAAGGCAGCGTACCCATCACGATCAGCAGCACCAGCCGCCGGGCATCCGGCATGGGCGCGCTCTTTTTCCCGGGGCGAAGCAGCTCACCCAGCCAGAGGAAAAACTGGCAGATCATGTTCCGAATATCACGGAAATAGTAAAAGCAAACGGCGATCAGCGTGGCAAAATGCAGCAGGATATTGAACATCATATCCGCCTGCTCCATGCCGAAGAAATGCTGAAACAGCGTCAGATGGCCGGAGCTGGAGATGGGCAGAAATTCCGCAACGCCCTGCACAAAGCCAAGTACAGCAGACATCAAATAGCTCACAGGTATGTACCTCCCGGATCATATAAACTCTCTATAATATATTATCATAAATCAAAGAACATTTCCAGCCTTTTTGTGAAAAATTATGTAAACGGGAGCCGGCCGCTATTTGGCCGTCTCCCGCCGCTTTTGTTTTTGTTCCCGGATCATGCCGTGCAGACAATCCAGCGCATCGGAAAGTCCGCCGATGCGGTCGATAAGGCCAAGGCTGACCGCCTGCTCGCCGTAGATCACGCTGCCAACATCGGCGGACAGCTCCCCGGTCTGGAGCATCAGCTCGGTAAACGCCTCCCGGGTCGCATGGCTGTTGGCTGTGACAAACTGGATGATGCGCTGCTGGATGCGCTCGAAATAGTAAAATGTCTGGGGCACAGCAATGACCAGGCCGTTCATACGCACCGGATGGATGGTCATGGCGGCGGAGTTTGCAATGAAGGATTGCTTAGCCGACACTGCCAGCGGCACACCGATGGAGTGTCCCCCACCCAGCACCAGCGACACGGTGGGCTTTCGCATCCCGGCGATCAGCTCCGCGATACCAAGACCTGCCTCGATGTCACCGCCCACGGTGTTGAGCAGGATCAAAAGTCCGTCCACCTCGTCGCTCTCTTCCACCATGGCAAGCAGCGGCATCACATGTTCATACTTGGTGCTTTTGCTGCTTGGAGGCAGCAGCTGATGTCCCTCGATCTGCCCCACGATGGTCAGCACATGGATCGTCCCCTCCTTATTGCGTATCATGGACGAGCCAAAATCTATAATGGGTTGAATGGTCTGCTCCTGCGACAGCAGATCCTCCTTCCCCTGTTCCCGTTCTTCTGCCATGGTTTTCCCTCCTTTGTGTCAGCATACCCAAAGAAGGGGCCTTTCATGCAAAAATGCGGAGCGGTCCACCGACCGCTCCGCATTTGGGGGCTTGTTGACGATTATTTCATGTCGTGGAGCATTTCCACATAACGGTCCGCCAGATCCTCGCCGATGCCGGGCTCGAACCAGCAGGTATCACCCTCGTAGCTGCCGTACTCAAAGCCCTTGCGGGTGGGCAGATAGCCGTAAGGGGGACGGTTGGCCAGGGTAAGCACCATGGTCATGGGGAAGGGAGACTTCTCACGGATGTAAATACCGTTGCCGGCAAACATCTCGTACGGAGCCAAAACAAAGGCCAGATCGCCCACAGCCAGGGTGTCAAGGATGAGTTCCTTCGTGGCAGGCTTTTTCATGCGGTTCAGAATGGCACCGGCGTGGTACACGCTGCTGAAGCCATACTTCTGCCGGGCCAGCTTGTTGGCGGCAGGACGATCGTTGGTTTGGATGTACAGGTCATACACCTCTTTGGCCTGTGCCTCCAGATGGTCGGTGGTGTGGTTAATGTTGGCCACATGCGTCGCGGTGCGGGCACGAATGGCGCCAAAGGAGGCAGGAGCAAGCTCCTTCAGCGCGGACAGAGCCACCTGCGCCAGCGCCTTACCATGTTCCTTGTGATTGCCGGCAGGCACCACATTCTCCCCTTCAATCTTACTGCTGGGCACCACATTGCCACAGGCACCGGTGAAGTAAGCAAACAGGCAGCCGGTTTCCTGCTCCATCTCGCTGCGAATTACGCCGACGATATCGGCAGACACCTCGTGCTTGAGCTGACCGCCGGTGTGGGTCTGGTGGACGCCGTAGTTGCAGATGATGATGTCCTTGCCGCCCTCGCGCACAATTTTGGCCAGCTGCATACGGGTGTCCGGCTCGCTCTCGTGACCCACCAATTCCTTCGTCAGGTCACCAAAGTTGGAACCGGCGTAAGTGCCGTCAACCGTGAGATAATGACGCACGAAGTTCAGATGATAGGTATCGGTACCGGTCATGAACAGCTGTGCGTCCTTCACATCGGCCAGAGCCTCCACACCTGCCGCCACCATCTGCGTCTTAAACAGCTCCAGATAGGCATCCACCGTGGGCACGGTGGTGTTGGTGGTGTCGGGAGCGGCGTGGGTATGGGTGGCGGACACATGAATGTGGCTGACAGGGATACCGGTAGCCTCGCTGATGGCGGGGCGCACCTGGCTCTCTGTGGTATGTCCGGCATGGATCAGGTCAATGGTGTACAGCAGCGCACGCTCCCCCGCATCATTGACAAAAGCAATGCAGGTGGCGTACAGGGGGTCAAGAATAGTCTCAGACAGGCGCTGAGAGGTGTTGCCGTAGCCGGCCAGAGGCACGGATTCCTGCGGCGTGATTTCTTTACGGGCATAGCCCACTTTCATAATACTCATAAACAAATTACCTCCATCAACATTTTGTTGTTTCGAGCAGGTAATACTCTTTGCAATGAAGGTACTCCATTTTTTAGAAAAAAGCAACGGTTCCCGCCATCTAATTTCTTTGTTAAGTATCTAAATAATCGTTGGAAAAATTTCGCCGGGGCTGTTCCAGCGTACAGCCCCGGCGGTTTGGTTTAATCGTTCTCTTTGAGTTTGGTGAGCATACCCACAAACTCGTCCACCATCCGCTCGCCCGTACCGGGAACGAAGCGGCAGCGGTCCACGCTGTAGCCGCCGTGCTCAAAACCAAGGGCGGAAGGAATGTAGCTGCGCACATCGTTGGAGCAGGTGGCGATCACCGTCATCTTATAAGGAGAACGCTCCTTGAGCTGCATTCCGTTGGTGTCGAACATCTCATAGGGCACCATGGCAAAAGCCACATCACCGATGCTGACCACGTTCAGCTGGATATCCAGCGTC
>JAGBTC010000048.1 GCA_017631545.1 Oscillospiraceae bacterium | reverse complement strand
GGCAGGATACTCCTGTTCCCACACGCACAGGCCGCCCGTACGCAGGCCGATGGCCAGCTTGCCCTGGGTCACATCCAGCGCCTCCTCCACCACCTTGGGCTGGTCGTAGGCGCGGCTGCGGCGCACCTGGCAGTCGGGCTGCAAACGCGCAGCGTTGACGGGCAGCGCAGCAAGTGCCTGCCGCATGACCTGCTCCACCCGTGTGCAATCGGCGCTGCCGCAGTAGCAGATCTGCACCTGGCTTTCCCGCAGCAGACTTTGATAGCGCTCCCACAAAGATGCAGGGGTGATGGCCGCGGCATGGGCCTCATCCCCCAGCCGATCCACGCCGTAGGCCTCGTCCGGACACATCTCCTGCGCCAGACGCAGCATACTGTAGCGCCGCTTGTCATTGCGCTGGGCGCGGATGCGGTCAATCAGGTTGGCTCGCTCGCTTTCCACATAATCCGCGCGGAACACGCCGTTCTCCACCGCCGGGTCCAGCAGCAGCTCACCCAACAGCCGGGCGGCAGGCAGCAGGATATCCTCTTTGTTCAGGGCATAGGCATCGTCCAGCACCCGGGCGGTAAAGCCGATGCACTGTGTCTCTCCTTTTTTGTTCACAAGTGTGCTTATACTGCCACCGTACAGCTCGTCCAGCTCGGCGGCGATGGCTTGCATATCCGGAAAACGCCGGCACCCCCGGCGCAGCACATTGGGCAGCAGAGCGTTGGCTGCTGCCGTCTTTTCATCCAGCGGTGCCAGAAAGCAAACGCTGAACTGGCTGCTTTTGAATTTCTCCGTCTGTACCGCCGTCAGGCGCACGCCGGGCATCAGTTGAGTATGGGTAACCGTTGTCAAAAAAACCATTCCTTTCCGGAAAACGCATTTTTAGTATTATACAACGCCGCGCCCGGGAAAGCAAAGCTTTCTTGCAAATTCTGCGCGCTTTCCCCTTGGCAGCAATTCACTGCGTCCTTCAGCCTGTCCCATCTGCCCGTATCCTAACCAGCCGTGGTGATTTTTTCAAAAAAGCCGTGGTTTCCCCTTGACAAACGGCACAAAATATAGTATAGTACCCCGAGGTAAAGCACTTTTGCTTTACACCACCGCAGATCACGGAGGTGAACCGGTGAAAAATCAGGCTTACCGCATGACGCTTCTGTTCGATTTTTACGGCGATGTACTCACCGACCGGCAGAAGGAGTTCTATGACCTCTACTACAACGAAGATCTCTCGCTGGCCGAGATCGCGGAAAATTACGGCATCACCCGGCAGGGTGTGCGCGATGTGATCGTGCGTGCAGAGGCGATCCTGACCGATCTGGAGGATAAAACCGGCCTGATCCGCCGTTTCCACGCCCTGCGCTCCCAGCTGGACGAAGTCATTCACACCGCCGATGCGCTGCTGGAGCACTGCGCCCGTTATGACGACGCGCAGCTGAACGACCTGGCTCGCCGCATCCGTGATGCGGCCGAAACCATGAGTAAGGAATAACGCCCATGGCATTTGAAGGATTAACCGAAAAACTCTCCGCCGCCTTTAAGAAGCTGCGCGGCAAGGGTCGATTGACCGAGGCCGATGTAAAACAGGCCATGCGTGAGATCCGCCTTGCCCTGCTGGAAGCGGATGTGAGCTATAAGGTGGTCAAGCAGTTCATTGCCGATGTGACCGAACGCGCCGTCGGCTCGGATGTGCTGGAGGCACTCTCCCCTGCCCAGATGATCGTCAAGATCGTCAGCGAGGAGCTGACCGCCCTCATGGGCGGCGAGAGTGCCAAGCTGACTATCGACCCCAAGCCGCCCACGGTGGTGATGCTGGTGGGCCTGCAGGGTGCAGGCAAGACCACCAACGGTGCCAAGCTGGCCGGCCTGATGAAAAAACAGCATTCCAAGCGGCCGCTGCTGGCCGCCTGTGATATCTACCGCCCCGCCGCCATCCAACAGCTGGAGGTCGTGGGCGGACAGCTGGGCATCCCTGTGTTCCAGATGGGTCAGACCGACCCGGTGAACATCGCCAAGGCCGCCGTGGAACACGCCATCGCCCACGGAAACGACATGGTGTTTCTGGACACCGCCGGCCGCCTGCATGTGGACGAGCAGCTCATGGACGAGCTTCGCAACATCAAGGCTGCCGTCTCCCCCACCGAAATTTTGCTGGTGGTGGACGCCATGATCGGCCAGGACGCGGTCAACGCCGCCTCCTCCTTTGACGAAGCACTGGACATCACCGGCGTGATGCTTACCAAGCTGGACGGTGACGCCCGGGGCGGTGCGGCTCTTTCCATCCGTGCGGTCACCGGCAAGCCCATCAAGTTCGTGGGTACCGGCGAGAAGCTGGATCAAATCGAGGTGTTCCACCCCGACCGCATGGCCAACCGCATCCTCGGCATGGGCGATGTGCTCTCCCTCATCGAAAAGGCACAGGAGAACTTCGATGCGGAAAAGGCCGCCAAGCTGCAGGAAAAGCTGCGTAAGAACAACTTCACGCTCAGCGATTACTACGACCAGCTGGTACAGATCAAGGGCATGGGCTCGCTGGCCGATATCGCGGGTATGCTCCCCGGGATCAACGCCAAGGATCTGGACGGCGCGGCCATGGACGAGAAAGCTCTCGCCCACACCGAAGCTATTATCCTCTCCATGACCCCGGCCGAGCGCGAGGATCCCAAGCTGCTCAACTCCAGCCGTAAAAAGCGCATCGCCGCCGGCTGCGGCCTGCAGGTGGTGGATGTGAACCGTCTGCTCAAGCAGTTTGAGATGATGCAGGCGCTGACCAAGCAGTTCTCCGGCGGTAAGCTGCCCAAGCATATGCGCCGCATGATGGGCAAGGGCGGTAAGGGCGGTTTCCCCGGCATGGGCGGCATGGGCAGGGGCGGCTTCCCCTTCTAACTTTGGGTAAAGCACAAAAGATGTGTTTTCCATATAAACTGATCAATAATTTTTGGAGGTGAATATAATGGTTAAAATCAGACTGCGTCGTATGGGCGCCAAGAAGGCTCCCTTCTACCGCATCGTGGTGGCTGACTCCCGTTATCCCCGTGACGGCCGTTTCATCGAGGAGATCGGTTACTACAACCCCCTGACCAACCCCGCTGAGATCAAGGTGGACGCTGAGCGCGCTCAGTCCTGGATCAAGACCGGTGCTCAGCCCACTGACACTGTCAAGACCCTGCTGAAGAAGGCCGGCGCCATCTAATGGTTGGAGGAACGACTGACCAATGAAAGAGCTTTTGACCTACATCGCCCAAAATCTGGTGGAGCACCCCGATCAGGTGAGTGTCAGCCAGTATCAGGGCGATGGGGAGACGGTTCTGGAGCTGCGCGTCGCCCCGGAGGATATGGGTAAGGTGATCGGCCGTCAGGGCCGCATTGCCAAGGACATCCGTACTGTGATCCGTTCCGTGGCCCAGCGCACCGGCCAGCGCGTCTCTGTCGACATCGTCGATTAAAAAAGCGGCGCAGGAGCTTACCCTGCGCCGCTTTTTTACATCTGGGAGGCTACGCAAATGAAGCAGGAATTTTTAGAAGTGGGTCAGATCACCAGCACCCACGGCATCATGGGCGAAATGCGGGTGCAGCCCTGGGCGGACTCCCCCGAGTTTCTGTGCCGCTTTGACACCCTGTATGTCGGCCCCACCCATTGGCCTATTAAGGTGGAGCGCGCCCGCGTACACAAGAACATGGTCATTTTGAAGCTGGAGGGCATCACCGATGTCCCCGGCGCCGTTGCCATGCGAAATCAGGTGCTTCATGTGGCCCGCAAGGATGTAAAGCTGCCCGAAGGGCATTTCTTCCTTGCCGACCTGCAGGATCTGGAGGTGCGCGACGCCCACAGCGGCGCAGTGCTCGGCCGCATTGCCGAGGTGCTCACTCCCCCGGCCAACAATGTGTATGTAGTGCGGGGCGGCGTCCGGGAGCTGCTGATCCCTGCCGTCCCCGACTTTGTGCTGGAGACCAATGTGGACGAAGGCTATATCACCGTCCGCCTGATCGAAGGTATGTAAGACAGCCCAACAAAAATGCGCCTGCGGCACACAATTGCCGCAGGCGCGTTTTCTTATGTAAGGGTAAAGTAGCCCCAGCCCGTTTGCAGCACATCCCCATTTACCAGCCGTTTCTTGATTTCCCGGCGCAGATGGGTATCCTCGGGCAGCGCCCGGTAGTCCACATCGGGCCCGGGGGTCACCTTGAAGCCAAAACTGAGGAAGGGATTCACCGCCCGGGTAAACTCCGTGACGGTAAAGCGGTTCTGGAACTTGATGATGTTGCTGTCGGGCTTGAGGATCTCCCGCAGCTGGGGGCTGAGCAGCCATGTATCGGTACAAAACACGATCTGTTTGCACTTGACCTGAGGATAATACTGCTCCAGCCGCTGCTGCGCCAGACGAAGGGAATCCTCCACCTCATCCTCCTGCAGGCCGTTGTCCGCAGCCGGAATGTGGATGTAAACCCAGACCGGCTCGCCGGCAAAGCGATCATCATACTCGGCATAGTGCTTCAGGCCACATTCATACTGCAGCCGGCCAAGGCGCACCAGAAAGCAGCGCATAAAATACGCGCCCCACAGCATATGGCCAAAGCTCACGCCGTCCAGGCCGTAAGTCTCATGCTGTCCGACCCACACGCCGCGCACACCGGCCTTGTGGATGGCGATCTGCTCCTGGTCATAGCCGCGACGGGCCATGTTCTCCACATGGATGGGCTGCCCGGCCAGCTGGGCCACCACGCAGGTGACCGGGCTTCCGTGGTTGGCAAATGCCTTTGGGTCACCGCTCCAGCTCCAGACATTCAAAAAGTCTTTCGTTTCGCTGTAAAACAGGACATAGTGCATCAGCCAGCAAATGCGGTTGAGTGTCTCATCCTGCTTGAGCAGAGCCACCTCCTGCCGCAGGCGGGGCTTGTAGTACTCCTCGGAAAAGCCGTAGTAGTCCAGAATTTCTTCAAAATCGTAATCGTCCAGCCAGTTGGAGCGGTACTGCTCCATCGCAGGCAGATAGCAGTGTTCCCACGCCGTGGGCAACCGCAGAGAAATATAGTTCGCAAGGGTATTTTTATCCATGGCGTGGTCTCCTTTTCGCTTTCCTTTCAATTTTCAACGCAAATCAAAAATGGTACAGGATCAGCTCCGCCGCCGTTTTCAGTCCGGGCAGCAGACTGTCGATTTCCACATACTCTTCCCGGGTGTGGGCCTTGCCGCCCACCACTGTGCCCACGCAGATGGACGGGATACCCATGGACATGGGGATATTGCAATCGGTGGAGCTGGGACCATAGACCACATCGTATCCGTAGTGATTTTTCACTGCCCGTGCGCCCCGGGCCACCAGCGCCTGCTGCCGGACAGGGTCGATCTCTCCCATACAGGGACGGTCGCCCACCTGCGTGAGCGTGACACCGATGCCCTTGGCCTGATAGAAGGCAATGGCAGCCTCGAAATGTGCCTGCATCTCGGCCAGATCCTCCCGGTTATCCGAGCGGAACTCATACAACATCTCGGCATTTTGGGCGATGGTGTTGACGGAGGTACCGCCGCTGATGGTACCCACATTGAAGGTGGTCTTACCCCGGGTGGGTACTTTGATATCGTACAGGGTGTGGATCAGCGAGGCCAGATAGGCAATGGCGTTGCGGTTGCCGAAGGCACCGTAGGAATGGCCGCCCTCGGTGGCAATCTCTACCTTATAGCGCTTGGAGCCGACGGTGGTGTTGGCGATCCGCCGGGCGTAGCCGTCAAAGGTGACGAACTCAACCACCCGGGCGCCGAAGTCCTCCATGATCTTGCGCGAGCCCTTCAGGTTGCCAAGTCCCTCCTCGCCGGAGTTGATCACCAGCAGCAGGCCGACATCCTTGGGACACAGGTCATGTTCGGCAATGTATTTGGCGCTCATCATCAGGGAAACGGCACAGGCGGTGTCATCCCCCACGCCGGGACAGAAGATTTTTCCGTCCTCCACCTTCAAAGGCAGCGGCTCGGTATCGGGAAAGACCACATCGCTGTGTGCCATATACACAACCAGATCGTTGCTTTGGGTGCAGCCAACCGGCCAGATCACATTCAACGCGTCGTCCATGTAGACGCCCTTACAGCCCTGCCGTTCCAACCAGTTTTTGCAAAACCGGGCGCGTTTCTCCTCCTGATTGGAGGGCGCAGGGATCTGCGCCAGTTCAATCAGAAGATCATAGGCCTCCTGCCCGTGTTCATCCATATAGCGTAGAATATCCTGAGTCACTTCCATCACAAGCACTCCTATCTGATCGCTTAAAAAGCAAAATTCTTGAACATGGGATATGGAAATGATTATACTCGTCACTTCCAAGGCTTTCAACCGTTTTTCTTCTTTTTGCATAAAATCAGATGTTAACGGCGGAATTTCGCCTTCCTTGCTCACGCGCTTTTGCCCAACCCATTTATGTAAATGTAAAATCGAGCTTCCACACCCCCTTCTTTCGACACACTTCTCCACCGCTCCCCTTTTGCTTGCATGCATGGCGTCGAAGGGAGGGCTTTTGTGCCTGTTTCTGCGATATCTTTCTCTTTTCACCGCGTTGCAACCACTATATAATGCGTTTGTAACACAAACGAGAGAGGACGAGACACAATATGATGGAGCGAGATACGATCACACGGCATCTCACCGACGAGGAGGGAGCGCCCCTCACCTATCGCTACTCAATACTGGAACGCGTGGGTGAGTACGGCTTGGAGTACGGCATCGAAATTGAAAATTCCCGGGGCGACCGGGACAGTCTGCCCGGACTGAGTACTGACCGGCAGGCGGTGGAGGAGCTTCTGGCACTGGCCGCGCAGCTGTTTCTCTCCCCCACCCATCTGCGCGATGTGGCACAGGACTGGCTGGGACAATAAAAATATCCGGAGCCGCAACGGCTCCGGATATTTTTTCGGTTGTTTTACTTCTTGCGGTTGTCCAGCTTCTTCAGCACTGCAACCACCAGGGCAATCACGCCCAGCACCACAAAGATGCTGGCCATGCCCTGACCCAGGATCTGGACGGCTCCGGACAGATTCTCGGACATACCGACCTCAGCCGTAAGAATAGCAGTAGGACCATCGGCACCGCCGATGACGCCGGCCACCTCGTCAGGGGTGGGGGCGGGAGCGATCAACAAAACATTCTCATTATTCATATCCGGTTCCTCCTATCAGCCCATAAAGTACTGCAGCACAACACCGCCGGCGACCACGGAGGCGATCTGACCGGACACATTGGCGGCGATGGCATGCATCAGCAGATGGTTCTGGGAGTCGGCCTCCTGACCCAGCTTCTCAATGACACGGGAGGACATGGGGAACGCAGAGATACCGGCCGCACCCACCATGGGATTGATCTTGTTCTTGGGGGTGAAGATGTTCAGCACCTTGACAAACAGCACGCCCACCACGCTGTCCAGCACAAAGGCAACCAGACCCAGACCCATGATCAGCAGGGTCTCCACGCGGACAAACTCCTCCGCCTTCATGGAAGCGGCAATGGTGATGCCCAGCAGCAGGGTGATCAGGTTGGCCAGCTCGTTCTGAGCGGTCTTGGACATGGTCTCCAGCACACCGCACTCACGGATCAGGTTGCCGAACATCAGGAAGCCGACCAGAGCCACAGAGGCAGGGGCGACCAGACCGGCAATAACGGTCACGATGATGGGGAACAGAATGCGGGTGCGGCGGGACACGGAACCGCCCTTGTAGGGCATACGCATGCCGCGCTCCTTCTTGGTGGTGACCAGCTTGATGGCAAAGGGCTGCACCACAGGCACCAGAGCCATGTAGGAGTAGGCGGCCACGGCGATGGCACCGATGTAGTTGGAGCCCAGCACCTGAGACACCAGAATGGAGGTGGGGCCGTCAGCGGCACCGATGATGCCGATGGAGGCGGCGTCCTTCATGTCAAAGCCCAGCAGCACCGCGATGATGATGGTCAGGAAGATGCCGGCCTGAGCGGCAGCGCCACACAGGAACAGCTTGGGGTTGGTCAGCAGGGGGCCAAAATCGATCATGGCGCCGATGCCGATGAACAGCAGGATGGGCAGCGCCTCCGACGCCTCGATACCCACCTCGAACAGCCACTGAACGATGCCGTGGGTGGCAATGCCGTTCTGCACCTGATCCATCACGCCGGACAGGGGCAGGTTGACCAGAATGGCACCAAAGCCCATAGGCATGAGCAGCGCGGGCTCAAAGCCCTTTTCGATGGCCAGCCAAATCAGCACAGCGCCCACGATGTACATCACAAGCTGCTGCCATGTGATGGCGGTCAGGTTTTCCCACAGGAAACTAAAATCCATGTTCTCTCCTCCATGTTTCAATTTGATCTTTGGGTCACAGCCGGCCTGTCCTGCCGTAAAAAAAGACCTGCGTTCCCGGGGTGGAACACAGGTCTGGTCATTTCAGGCAAAGCCAGAGCGGAGACCGCCCATGCTTGTTGACTTCACCGCGCGGCAGACCGCGCCGACTACTCCCCTTTGCTGATGGGGATAATATCATATTTATCCTGTGCTGTCAAGGAAACTTTTGTGGCGGAAGAAAAACTTTTCCGTTTCCCGCTGCACCGGCATCTGCTGCAGATCAGTAGGCCATAACGATGCCGCCGTCGTTGGCGTACACCGTGGTGATTCCACCGGCCTCGGTGATGGAAATGCTGGCAAAGCGGCATTTCTCCTCCAGCATCTCCTTGACCTTAAAGGCGCGCTCCAGACAGTTGACATGGGTGATGTAGACAGGGCGACCCTCGTGATCGGGGTCGGAGGCCGCTTTTTCCACCATCTTCTGCAGCGCCTGCTTAATGGTCAGCGCCTGTCCCACCTTACCGATCTCCCCCTCCGGGGTAGCGTGGCAGAACAGCTTGATGCGAAGGGCCGCGGTGGCTACCGCCTGCAGCTTGGTCAGCCGGCCGTTCTTACGCAGATTCTCCAGATCCTCCAGCACAAACAGGGTCTTCATGCGGGCGATGAACTGCTCCACCTCGCGCACCAGCTTTTTGAAGGGAACACCCTTCTCGGCCAGCTCTTTGATTTTCATGGCGATGGCCGTTTCTCCGCACACGGCCGAGCAGGAATTGAACACATGGATATTCTTTTCCGGCTTTTCCTCCTCCAGCAGCGCTTTGGCCTGCTGGGCACTGTTGTGCGAGCCGCTGAGCAGCGCGGAAATGGTGACGGCATACACATCGTCTGTGCCGCAGTCAAATGCGTCCATGTAGATCTGGGGCGCGGGACAGGAGGTGGTGGGCGCGTCCTTGCTCTGCTTCATGGCCCACAGCAGATCCGCCTGATCAAAGTGTTCGCCGTCCACAAAGCTGCTGCCGTTGCAGGCAATGGTCAGCGGCACCTTGACAAAACAGCTGTCCTGCTTCATAGCAGGGGTCATTTCACAGCAGCTGTCCACAACAATTTTGAAACTCATATTTACCACCCTAAGATATAGTTTTGAAAATGATATTTCTTCATTTACTATAGCATACCTGTATCCGCTTGTAAAGATAATTTTACCGGTCCGTTCCGCTCAAGCCCGCCGTCAGCAGCCCCTGCTCCCACTCCTGTGGGGTCAGGCAGGTGTTGACCACCTGCAGCAGGGCATTGGCCGACAGATGGGCAGGCAACTCCAGCGCGCACAGCAGCGCCTGCCGGCGTTGGGCACTGTCCGGCGTACCCGTCAACCCAAGCGCCATCAGCTGCGCCTTGGTCAGGGAAACAGGCTGCTCCCGGGGCGCATCCTCGTCCAAAAAGGTGGCTCCGGCCCGGCGCAGCGCCTGCTCCAGCACCGCCGGGGACATTCCCTCCACCCCCAGCTTGCCCTCTTTGCCCGGGTGGCTTTTGCGCCGTTCCTTGCCCATAACATCGGGCACATAGGCGTGCTTGAGCTGATGGGCAGGCAGCGCACTTTTGATGTGGTTACGGATCACGAAGCCTGCCCCGTCCGAATCGGTAAACACGATCAGCCCCCGCTGCTGTGCCACACGGCGCAGCAGGGCCAGCTGCTCTTCGTTCTTAAAGATCCCAAAGCCCGCCGTTTCAAGGATCAGGGTGTCTACCAGCTGGGACAGGGTATTTTTGTCGTATCGGCCTTCCACAACGATGGCCTCACGAATACGCAGCATGGACAGCGCTCCTTTGCATTAGTTCCCCTTGGCCGGAGTGGACAGCTCCAGCAGCAGGTCGGTCATCACTTCCCTGTCCCCGCGTCCGTTGTCCGACTTCAGCGCCAGATCTGCCCGGGCGCAGGCGATCACCGCCTTGCGGCACCACTCCGGGGAGAAGCGCCGGGCGCTGTTCATCAGCTTTTGGGACGGATAGCCCGGATTCATGCCCCACAGCTGCGCCAGATCGCCGGCCGATCCATGTGCGTCCAGCAGCAGCCGGGCGCTGTACAGCTTTCGCATCTGAGAACCCAGCGCGGCAACGACCTTTACGGACGGCTCGCGCATTTCCAGCAGCTCGCCCAGCACCTGTGCCGCCTTGTCAAAGTCCCCGGCGCCGATGGCGTCCGTCATCTGAAAGCTGATGGCATCCAGCTCAGGCGTGACCACGGCGTCAATGTCCTGCTGGGTAATGCGCTCCCCCTTTGCGTAGGCGCTGATCTTCTCGATCTCGCCAACGAGGGTATTCATCAGCTCACCGCACTGGAAAATCAGATAACCGGCCAGCTTGGCATCGATCTGCTTGCCCAGCGCACGAAAGCGGCGGTATACCCAATCCTCCAGATCGCTCTGCCCCTGTCGGGCAAACTCCACGATCTCGCCGTTGCGCTTGAACGCTCCGGCCAGCTTGCTGCGCGCGTCCAGCTTATAATCAATGGCATCAAACAGGAAAATCACACAGCAGTAGTCGGGCAGCTGACCCAGCAGTTCGCACAGCCGCTCCTTTTCCCTCTCGCCCAATTGGGGAAACTCCACATCCGAGATGAGAATCATGGTGCGCTGGCTCATCATGGGCAGGCAGTCCACCGCCTGCTCCAGCCATGCAGCGGAGAAATCCGCCCCGGTGACGGTATGCAGATTGAAGTCCGCCATGCCGTCGCCCAGCAGCTGCTCTTTCATGCGGCCGAGATAGTAGTCACGCAGATAGGACTCCTCTCCATGCAGCACATACAGACGGCCCAGCGTCTGGGCGGCAATATCCTTTTTCAGTTTTTGATATGCGGAGTGATCCGCCTGCTTCTTTGCCATATCGCACTCACCTACCCCGGCAATTTTCCTGCTGTGATACGCACCGTCCCCATTCGGTCGGTGCGGTATATCCGGGCACCCACCGCTTCAAAGCGCCCAATGGCATCCGCGCTGGGGTGTCCGTAAGTATTATACCTTCCGGCGGAGAAAACCGCAATATCCGGACGCACCTTCTCCAGCAATTCCTCGGAATTGGAATATTTCGAGCCGTGATGTCCGGCCACCATCACCTCGACCCGAGGAAGAATGTCCCGCTGCAGCAGTTTCTGCTCCGTCTCCTCCCCCATGTCGCCGGTAAGCAGCACATCCCGCTCCCCCAGAGAACACAGCACAGCCAGTCCCAGTTCGTTTGTGTCCGCGTTCCCCAAGGGCGCAATGATATCCAGCTGACCGCTTGCAAAAGGAACACGCATATCCTCCTGCACCAGATATATGCGGCTGCCCTGCTGCCGGGCCGCCGAAAGGATCTGCGCGCGTAAGGGGCTGTCCGGCTCCACATCGGGCAGGATGACTGTGTCCGCTTTCAGTCGCTCCAGCAGGCGTGGCACTCCGTTGGCGTGGTCGGAATGATAGTGGCTGACCACCAGCACATCCAGTTTCGAGCGCCCCAGACATTGCAGCACATCCGCTGCAATGTCCCCTGCATTTTCCGCGGCATCGCCGCCGCAGTCCACCAGAACAAGGCGCTTTTCCACCCGTACCAGCACGCTCTGCCCCTGCCCTACATCCAGCACCCACACGCCCATGTCCCCAGCGTAGAAACTAAGGTTGGTCAGCAGCACCGCAGCCACAAGGGTAAGCGCCACCGTTGTCAGGGTGGGCAGCAGGCGTTTTCTGCCCGGCAGAAACACCGCCAAAAGACTGATCGCATAGACCAGCAGCACCCACAGCAGGTAAAATGGCTCCCGGGACGGGACGCTGGCAAAGGGAAAGCGAGCCAGCCACCGCATCGCCCCGAGCATGTACTGCGCCGCGCCCTCGATCAGCCCGGTTAACCAGAACATCCCTCCGGGAAATGTACCTACCAGTAAACCGCCGCAGAACAGCACCGAAACCGCCCACAGTATCAGCAGATTGGCAACGGGCGCAATCAGGGTGAATTGCCCGAAGTAGAGCGCGGTAAGGGGTGTGGTGAACAGCATGGTGGAAAGGGTCGCGCTCAGCCCATTGGCCAGCACATATGCAAAACGCCGATATAATTTCATAAGGATCCCGTCGCCCGCTTTTGGCACAAGACGATGCAGCAGTCGATCCCGGATGGGCTCGGAAAGAAACAGCAGTCCTGCCATAGAGGCAAAGGAAAGCTGAAGCCCCACCCCGGCGATGCTGTACGGGTCAAAAATCAACAGCACCAAAAGGGCGGTGGCCAGCGCGGTAGGGCCGTCATTCTCCCGGGAAAACAGCGGAGCAAGCTGCACCAGCATCAGCATTACTGCCGCCCGAATAATGGAGGGTGTACACCCCGCCATCAAGCTCACCAGAACGACCACAGGCAGGGTCAGCAGGAAGGTCCCCCGCTTTCCGCGCCCAAGCAGCAGCAGCAAAAAGCCCACCAAACAGGAAAGATGCATTCCGGACACCGCCGTAGTGTGGGAAAGCCCGGTGCGGCGAATGGTGTTCTCCAGCCCCTCGGAACAGTCTCCGCGATCCCCGGTGACGATGGCCTTAATCAGCGGCGCGGTTTCGGGAGAAAAGCTGCCCGTGATGTTCTCTTTCAGCTGTCGGGTCAGGTGCGAGGGCAGCAAAATTACAGGCACACGCTCCGGCCGCACGGCAGTCAGCTCGCCGTAGGCCTTTGCGCGCAGAAAGATCCCCTGTGCGGCATACCTAAGCGCCTGATCACGCACCGCCGTACAGTAGGCCACGGTGGTGATGCGGTCTCCCGGTGCAAGGGTCTCTCCTTGCTCGTCACAACGCAGACGCACGCGATGTCCGTCCACACGCACATCCACCTGCCAGCCGTAGTCCGTCGCCTCCGGCCACCCGGTCACCGTGCCTGTCAGCCGAATGGTCTGCCCGTCCAGCTTCACCGCAGGCGCGACCTGCACCCTGTCATATACGCCCAGCCACCCAAGACCGATGCATATCCCCAGCAGCGCACAGCACGCCCGTCGGGTATCCCACGCGCGGATCCAGCGCAGCAGGATCAGGGCGCAGACACAAAGAACTCCCAGCGGGAGACGCGCCCCCGCCGGGAGAAGATAGACCGCACAGCCCACTGCGGCGGCAAAGCCTGCGGTAAACCACGCAAGCTTACGCACGCCGTACCGGCACTTGTCTTGCATTACAGCCATGTAATGCGCTCGTCCATCTGCCGCGGGATCACGCCCATGCGCTGAAGGATAGGCAAAAGTCCCCGGAACAGGAAGTACAGCAGCACGGACTTAGGAATGATGGTCAGCAGATTTTTGGCAAGGCTGGGGACAAACCAACCCATAAAGCCCGCCCCACGGGTCATCACATTCCACACCGAGCCAAGCACGGCGTTGACCAGCAGATTGACCAGCAGATTGGCCAGCACGATATTGGCCACCGTCAGCCGGCGGCGGTAGAAGCACAGGGCATAGCACAGCACGCCCAGCATGGTGGACAGGGTGTAGCCAAAGAAAAACTCCCCACTGGGCTGCAGGATAAAGCCGAGGATATCTTCCACAAAGCCGTATACCAGTCCCAGCACCGGGCCGCACACCAGCGCGCACAGGGCCCGGGCAAGAAAGCCGAAGGTCAGCTTGGTGTGGGCGATGGGAATGCCCGGCACCAGCGACAGTGCCCGGGCCATGGCGATCATCAGCGCGGCAAAGACCAGCAGACGGGTGTTATGCAGGTTGGCGCCGGAGCGCTTCCAGGTATCGCCCCCACCCAGGGCGTGCCCGGCCAGCGCAAACAGCACCACCGCCACGCCCAGCAGTCCCAGAGAGAAATATCCAAACTGTTCCCACAGCGTCTTTTCCGCCAGCTGCGCCGCCCACGCGGCAAAGTCCCCCTGGCTTTTCTGCCAGATGACCACCAGCTGCAGCGCGATGAAAAACACGCCTGCACCCACCTGCCACAGCAGGCTGCGGCCACTCTCATTTTTTTCCAGCATAAAAAATTCCTCCTTCTGTGTCTGCGGCAGTCGATGCCTGTCAAGCAGCCGCACAGAGGAGAAGTAACTCCGGTATGCGGCAGCGGGAGCCGGAACGCGCACTGCAAGCGGATGCTTTTCGTCTGAAGGGCAGTCCCTGTCCCTTCGGCACTTAGCTGTGCCATCACAGCAACACACGCGTTCCTAAATCTGCCATTGTTTTTATCAGTTTAACTCGTTTTTTGCAAAAAAGCAAGGGCAATGTCCTCTTGTTTACTCACACCGTTGTGCACACCACATACATTAGGTACAGAGAGGTGATGTCAATGTCCTGTCCCTGCACACCGGGGAACGGTTCCCGGGCACTTGCCATCGCGGCTGTACTCGCCGCCGACGCACTGACACACGACCGTACGCCGGAGGAGATCGGCCGTATGGCCACCTTCTTCACCGTATTGGGCGACACTATGGCTCTGCTGGCCCTTGACCCAAACCTGCAGCAATGTCAGGAGAAATTCAGCCGATAAAGGCGCGGATCTCCTCCATGCGTTGCGCGGCCTGCTCATAGCCGTCCGCCCACAGCAGGCGCAGCTTTTCCACATCCCGTTCGGTACGGGACACGCCCCGGGTGTCCTCGGGCGCAAAGACCAGCGCCTTCCCCTGCTGCTCCAATTCAAACAGGCGGCGCTTGCTCTCATTGTACCGGTCTGCCCGGCGGCTCATAGTCTCACAAAATTCCGGGTAGCGGCGGTAGCGATGGCGGATCAGCTTCAACGCGCCGTCGGGCTTTCGTACATAGTCCCGGGGCTTGGTCAGCACCACCAGCAGCCGGTCGCAGCCCTGTTCCAGCGCGCGCGCAAAGGGGATCCCGTCGGACACGCCGCCGTCCAGATAGCCTGTGCCGTCAATATCAATGATGGGAAACATCAGCGGCAGAGCGCAGCTGGCCTGCAGCAGGCGAGCGCTGCCCTCGGCGTCCCGGGGCACGGGAAGATACTCCGCCTGCCCGGTGGACACATTGGTCACCACCGCCTCCATCTGCCCGGGGTAGGCAGCAAATGCCTTATAATCAAAGGGCACAAACTCCTCCGGGATACGGCGAAAGGTAAAATCCAGCCCAAAGTAGCTGCGGTTGCGCCGGTTGAGCAGGTTGCCTATGCCCATATAGCGCCGGTCGGGCGCAAATCGTGTGGCCACCTCCAGATTACGCCCCTGCTGCCCGGAGATGTAGCTGACCCCGTAGGCAATGCCGGCGGACACACCGATGAGATAATCACACCCGATCCCTCCGGCCAGCAGAGCGTCGCACACGCCGGCAGAAAAAATGGTACGCAGCGCACCGCCCTCCAGAACCAAACCCGTTTTCATAGGTTGCCTCCCCCCGTTTATTTCCTGTCACTTCGCCTGCAATTTTACTGTACAAGCATTCCCTTTTATGCTAATATAATTTAACACAAATTCCACTGCGTCGCAACACAAACGGATCAGGAGGCAATCGTATGGCGCTTTATCAAAATGTGGAGCAGCTGATCGGCGGCACGCCGCTGCTGGAGCTGCGTAATTATTCCGCCGCTCACGGCCTTGCGGCTACCCTGCTGGCCAAGCTGGAATTTCTCAATCCCGGCGGCAGCGCCAAGGATCGTGTGGGCAAGGCCATGCTGGATCAGGCCGAAAAGGACGGCCT
>JAGBTC010000047.1 GCA_017631545.1 Oscillospiraceae bacterium | reverse complement strand
TCCTTTGCCCTGTCCCCCCGTCACTTTCACCACAGTGCCGGCCACCCGGGGCAGCCGCTGCGGCCGCTGGGAAAATAATTGCACAATTTCTGTGAATTTTCTATTCCCTTTTTGTGAATTTTCTGTTACACTACATGGAGACATATTAAGAAGTGAATCCTCCCCCGTTTTCAACGGCGCCTTTTCCGCCGGCAGGGAACTTCATTCCGGACCTTCTGAACCGTCAGGCGGTCGGATGAGCAGCCTTTGTCGTTTATCCGCCGCCAAGCACAACGCTGACGGTTCCAAGGCTCCGTGAAAAATAATTCCCGCAAGGGAATATCACACACGAAAGGAAGTTCGCGTATGAAAACCTCGCAAGCCCCGGCTGCC
Organism: Oscillospiraceae bacterium; assembly: GCA_017631545.1. Lineage (GTDB taxonomy): Bacteria > Bacillota > Clostridia > Oscillospirales > Oscillospiraceae > Lawsonibacter. Next base: position 5,852 of record JAGBTC010000047.1, on the reverse strand, counting down.
GCCCCCAGCGAGCTGGCAGTCAACCGCAACCGGACCAAGTTCCAAAAGTTCTGCGTCCAGTTCCGCAAAAGCTGGCAGCTGCATCTGCTGTGCTTGATCCCCGTCGCCTACATCCTGCTGTTCTACTACACCCCCATGTACGGTCTGCAGATCGCCTTCCGCGATTTCAAGCCCCGTGCCGGTATCTGGGGCAGTGAGTGGGTCGGCCTGAAGCACCTGACGGATTTCCTCCATGCCTACAACTTCTCCGAACTCATTGTCAACACCCTGGCGCTGTCTCTGTACAGCATCTTCGTCGGCTTCCCCATTCCCATCATTCTGGCTCTGATGCTCCATGTCAGTGAGCGCAAGGCCCTCAAGAAGTTCACCCAGAATGTGGCCTACATGCCCCACTTCATCTCCACCGTGGTTCTGGTCGGTATCGTCAACCAGATCCTGAACCCCGTGAGCGGTGTTATCGGTACCTTCTACCACATGTTCGGCGGCATCGGCGTCGCCCCCGATATCCGCGCCAGCGCCGCCACCTTCCGCCACCTGTACATCTGGTCCGGCGTGTGGCAGCAGATGGGCTGGAACACCATCGTGTATGTCGCCGCTCTGGCCGGCGTGTCCCACGAGCTGCACGAGGCGGCTGAGCTGGACGGTGCAAGCCGCTGGAAGCGCGTGCTGAATGTTGACCTGCCCGCCATCCTGCCCACCATCTCCATCATGCTGATCCTGCGCTTCGGCTCGGTCATGTCCGTCGGCTACGAGAAGGTCTATCTGATGCAGAACGACCTGAACCTGTCCACCGCCGAGGTTATCTCCACTTATGTTTACAAGACCGGTCTGGGCAAGATGAGAATGTCCTACGGTACCGCCATCGACCTGTTCAACTCCGTGATCAACACCACGATGCTGCTGTCTGTGAACGCCATCGTCCGTAAGTTGACCAACGGCGAGCAGGGTATGTTCTAAGGAAAGGAGCGGATGAAAAATGGCTAAGAAGCATAGAGACATTAAGATCAAGCGCAACCGCTCCTGGGACGACAAGCTGCTGTACGCCAGCACCGATGTCATCCTGTTCCTGCTGCTGCTGGTGGTCGGCTATCCCATCATCTACGTGCTGTCCTGTTCCTTCTCCTCCGGCACCGCCGTTTCCAGCGGCCAGGTGCTGCTGTGGCCCGTGCAGCCCTCCCTCATGGGTTACAAGATCATCTTCAACTACAAGAGCGTGTGGGTCGGCTTTGGCAACACCCTGTTCTACACGATCGTTGGTACCATCGTGAACATGGCTTTGTCCGTGCTGGTCGCTTACCCCCTGTCCCGCCCCAACTATCAGGGCCGCAAGCTGGTCACCACCCTGTTCACCATCACCATGATGTTCGGTGCCGGTATCATCCCCAAGTACCTGCTGATGTCCAACCTGGGTCTGACCAACACCCGTTGGGCTCTGGTCCTGGCCCACGCCATCAGCACCTACAACATGGTCATTATCCGCACCTACTTCAAGAACAGCATCCCCGGTGAGCTGATCGAGGCCGCCCGCATCGACGGCTGCTCCGAGCTGCGTACTCTGTGGAGCGTGGTGCTGCCCCTGTCCAAGGCCGTGCTCGCCGTCGTTACTCTGTACTACGCCGTCGGCCACTGGAACAGCTACTTCGGCGCTATGATCTATCTGCGCGACCGCGACCTGATGCCCCTGCAGATGGTGCTGCGCGACATCCTGGCCGCCTCCAAGATCGACCTGAGCGAAATTGACGATCCCGAGCTGCTGGCCCAGATGACCGGTACCGCCGACCTGATCAAGTACGCTCTGATCGTGGTCTCCTCCGCCCCCATCATTGCCGCTTACCCCCTGGTTCAGAAGTTCTTCGCCAAGGGCGTTATGATCGGCTCCGTGAAGGGCTAATCTTCAACCACCCCTTTCAAGCCCCCCTGCTCCGGCAGGGGGGCTCGTTTTTCAACGCATTGATTTTCCAACCTTTCTTCGACATCTTCCCTTGAAAAACTATCGCCGAAACCGCGGTGTTTCTGTTGCTTTTTCTGCTGCCTTGGGCTATGATATACTCAAGAAGCGCTTTGCTGCGCAGGCAGCACCGGCACGGGTGTAAGCGGCTTGAAATCGTCAAGTCTCCTGCCGGGACTGTGCGATTTTGATTTTTCAATGAGGTGTTCTTATGTTTGATGTTCGTATTCCCAATTTGCGCTGGTTGGAGGAGCGCGGCTCCATGGATACCATCCTCAACGCCGATCCCACCAACGAGCAGGGGCTCATTATGTTCTACGGTCCGTCCAACTTCACTCGCTGGAATGCCGAAAAGTGGAATCACCGCCCGCTGGAGGAGGATATCCGCCGCAAGGACGGCTCCCGCGCCGCCGTCAATCACGGCTTTGGCACCTCCTCGGCGGAGGAACTGCTGTACTACTACCCCCGTCTGGTCCGCCCCTGGAACCCCCGGGCGTTGGTGCTCACCACCGGCAACAACTGGTCCTACGGCTATTCCGCCGGCGAGGTGTGCTTCCTGCTGACCCGGATTTTTGAGTGGGCACGCAAGGATTTCCCCGGCATCCGCCTGTATACGGAAGTGGGCCGCCCCAGCCCCAACCGCAAAAAGAGTTCCGACGCCACCAAAAACATCATCGCCGAATTCGAACAGCGAATCCGTAACTATGCCGCCGCCCACGAGGATGTGACCCTCATCGACAACTCCAACAACCCTGCGTTCTTTGCACCGGGGCATACGGGCGACTACGATTTCCCCCGGGAAGAACTGTTTGTGGAGGACGGCGTGCACTTCAATCAGGCCGGATACGATGTGTATCGGGATGTTTATCTGCGCGCGCTGGACGACATTCTGTAAAACAAGGTAGAATTTTTAATTGACAGGAGAGAAGAGTATGCTTGCTATTATTAACGCCGAGCTGGTCATGCGTGACCACCTCATCCCCGAGGCCGTCCTGTTTGTTGAGGACGGCAAGATCGCCGGTTTCGGCGAGATGCGCTCCACCCCCATTCCCGAGGGCTGCGAGATCCTTGACGCCAAGGGCGCTTATGTGGGCCCCGGTCTGATCGACATCCACTGCCACGCCGGCGACTGTGTTCGCTTCCAGTATGACCCCCTCCACGCCGCCGCTGCTCACCTGAAGTGCGGCACCACCACCGTTCTGGCCACGCTGGGCTACGGTGCCACGGTGCCTGCGTACCTTGAGTACATTGACCGGGTGCGCGCGGCCATGGACGAGCCGGACGGCGTCAACATCGGCGGCATCTACATGGAAGGCCCCTACATCAACACCAATTTCGGCTCCAATGCCCACCTGAACCCCTGGGCCGGCAAACCCATCGTGCCCGAGGACTATCAGCCTGTCATTGACAAGCTGGGCGACCTGGTCAAGGTCTGGGCTCTGGGCCCCGAGCGCAAGGGTATTCTGGAGTTTGTGAAGGCCGCCAAGAAGGGCAACCCCACCGTAAAGTTTACCGTGGGCCACTCCGAGGCCACCCCCCAGCAGATCGAGGCCCTGATGCCCTACGGTCTGTGCATCGGCACCCACCACACCAACGCCACCGGCACTATCGTCAACTACCCCGAGTGCCGCGGCGTGTGCGTGGACGAGGCGGTCAACTACAATAACGATATCTATGCCGAGATCATCTCCGACAGCCTGGGCATCCATGTCGACCCCTATATGCAGCGGCTTATCCGCAAAATCAAGGGCGACGACAAGATCATCCTCATCACCGACCAGACCGCCTACAAGGAGCCGCCTCCCCCTGGTTTTGAGCATATCACCGACCTGTTCTTCAGCCCCCGTGCCGACGGCACCACCGATGTTTCCGGCTCCAAGCTGACCTTGAATGTGGCCTGCCGCAACTGGATGAAGCACACGGGTGCTTCCCTAGTGGACGCCTTCCGCTGCGCCTCCTACAACCCCGCCCGTGCCACCGGCATGACCGACCGCGGCGAGATCGCCGTGGGCAAGCGTGCTGACCTGATCATCACCGACCACAAGATGAACATAAAGAAGGTCTTTGTGGGAGGCAAGGTGCGCTAAGCGATCGTCTTTCCCAAAAACAAAAACGCAGGCTTGTGTCCCGTATGCGGACATCAGCCTGCGTTTTTTGGGCCGCGTGCCCGGGGAACGGTTGTTTTCCAAAACGAAACTTCGTTCCATGGGCGCATTTTGTGCTATAATGGATTTGCTGTCATCTGCTGTTGAAAAGGAGTCCTTGTCATGTCTTTCACCGCGCGCTTAAGCGACTATCTGGGCACCAGAGAGCTGTACGGCCGTATGCTGCGTATTGCCCTGCCCATCTCCGCCCAGTCCCTCATCACCGTGGGCATCAACCTGATGGACACCATCATGCTCAGCGGCATGGGCGACGCCCAGCTGAGCGCGTCCTCTCAGGCCGGCCAGTTCATCAACCTGTTCATGATCTGCTGCATGGGCATCGGCATGGGTGCGTCGGTGCTGACCTCCCGGTACTGGGGCATGCAGGATCTGCCCAGCCTGAAAAAGTCCGTCACCATCATGCTGCGGCTGGTGCTGGCCTTTGCCGGCGTGTTCACATTGGCCACCATACTGATCCCCGGGTACATCATGCTCCTCTATTCCGACGACCCGCTGGTCATCATCCACGGCGTGACCTATCTGCGCTGGCTGATCCCCACCTATCTATGTACCGGTCTGACCCTCACCTGCACCATCGTTCTGCGCAGCGTGGGGCAGGTAAAAGTGCCTCTGTTCACCTCCATCGCCGCCTTCTTTGTCAATGTGTTTTTCAACTGGGTGTTTATCTTCGGCAAGCTGGGCGCTCCCCGTATGGAGATCGCCGGTGCGGCACTGGGCACGCTGATCGCCCGTGTGTTTGAGCTTGCGTGTATCTGCGGCTGGTTCTTCTTCGTGGATAAGCGCATCCGCTATCGGCTGAAGGATCTGCGTACAAAATGCAGCGACCTGCTCCATGAGTATATCCGCATCAGCATCCCCGTGCTGATCAGCGACTCCCTTCTGGCGCTGGGCAACAACGCCGTGGCCATGGTCATGGGCCGCATCGGCACCGCCTTTGTGTCCGCCAACTCGGTGACCATGGTCACCCAGCAGCTCAGCTCGGTGCTGACCCAGGGCGTGTCCAACGCCAGCAGCATCATCACCGGCCACACCATGGGCGAGGGGGACTTTGACAAGGCCCAGAAGCAGGGCTACGCCTTTTTGTTCATGAGCTTTGTCATCGGCTGCTTCGCCGCGCTGGTCATTCTGGTGCTGCGCGCGCCCATCATCAACTTCTATCAGGTCTCTCCCGAGGCCAAGGCCATCGCCTGGGAGCTGATGGACGCCATTTTGATCATCGTCATCTTCCAGTCCATGAGTTCCATTCTTACCAAAGGCGTGCTGCGCGCCGGCGGAGATACCAAGTTCCTCATGGCCGGTGACATCCTCTTTTTGTGGGTGGCCTCCATTCCGCTGGGCTATCTGGCCGGTCTGGTGTTCCACTGGCCCGCCTTCTGGATCTACACCTTCCTGAAAATCGACCAGATCATCAAGTGCGTCTGGTGCTTCTTCCGCCTGCGCAGCGGCAAATGGATGAAAAAGATCTATTCCGCCGCCAAATAACACATTCAGCCCTGCGGTTTTCCGGCCGCAGGGCTGTTTTTGGAATAATCCCCGGTGTTTAGGGCATATCCTATGACCGGGTGATGATAAATGAAGTGGAAACCGTACGCATTTTGGATCGGGCTGTCCGAGGCCGTAGGCTTTTTGTCCGGCTGGCTGACCCGTCAGGGCACGAAAATCTATCAGAGCACCGTGGCCCAGCCGCCCCTGTCCCCGCCTCCGGCGGTGTTCCCGGTGGTTTGGGCCGTCCTGTTTGC
>JAGBTC010000002.1 GCA_017631545.1 Oscillospiraceae bacterium | reverse complement strand
ACCCGGGAGCAGGCACAGGCGCTCATCGCCCGCTTTCGTAAGCAGCCCGAGCAGATCTATTCCCAGCTGAGCGAGCTGCTGCTTGATCCATCCACGCCGAACAAGTAAACACACAGGACGGACATACTGTGGTATGTCCGTCTTTTTTGTCTTTTCCTTTGACAATCCATGTGTGCGGTGGTAGAATCCCCCTGAAATCATTCCAAAAACGGAGGTCGATCACGATGGATAAAATGCTGCAGGCCGTACAGGCACATGAGGAAATGATCCTCGCCGCCGAACGCCATATCTGGAAGAACCCCGAGCCGGGCTATCGGGAGTGGAAGACCCACGCCTATATGAAGGAACAGTTTGAGCAGCTGGGCTATACCGTCACCGAGGCGGGCAACATCCCCGGTTTCTGGACGGATGTGGACACCGGTCGCCCCGGCCCTACCATTGCTGTGTTTGGCGAGATGGACTCGCTCATCGTTCCCACTCACCCGGAATGTGATCCGGAAACGGGCGCCGTTCACGCCTGCGCGCACCATTGCCAGTGCGCCGCGCTGCTGGGCGTGGCTGCCGGACTGAAGGCAGAGGGTGCGCTGGACGGTCTGTGCGGACGCATCCGCCTCATTGTTGTCCCTGCCGAGGAACTCATTGAGCTTGGTTTCCGCAAGCAGCTCAAGGAGCAGGGCGTGATCCGCTACTTCGGCGGCAAGCAGGAGTTTATGTACCGCGGCGTGCTGGACGGCGTGGACATCAGCTTTATGGTGCATACCTCAAACGGAACCAAGTTCGACTGCAACGCAGGCAGCAACGGCTGCACCATCAAAGAAGCAGTATTTTCCGGCAAGTCCTCCCACGCAGGCGGTTCCCCCCACAACGGCATCAATGCCCTGTATGCCGCCAACTGTGCTATGCAGGCGGCCAACGCCCTGCGCGAGACCTTCCGGGATTCCGACCATGTGCGCTTCCACCCCATTATCACCGCCGGCGGCGATGCGGTCAACGCCATTCCCGACCGGGTGAGCGTGGAGTCCTATCTGCGTGCAGCCGATATGGCCGCCATTGCCAAGGAAAACAAAAAGGTCAACCGCGCCTTCGCCGGTGCGGCCGCCGCCATGGGCTGCCGCGTACAGCTGTGGGATTTCCACGGCTATGCACCCCGTGAGTATGACAAAAACCTCAAGCAGCTGTGCCGCGAGGCCGGTCAGTCCATTCTCGGTGATGATCGGATCGCATTTACCGAGAACTGGAGCACCGGCTGCAGCGATATGGGCGATGTGTCCTGCGTTATGCCTGCCATACACCCGAACATCGGCGGCGCGCAGGGTACTTTCCACGGCAAGGATATTACCATCGTCGATCCCGTGCTGGCCTGTGTGGACAGCGCAAAGATCCAGTGCGCCATTCTCTTCCGCCTTCTCAGCGGCGAGGCAGCCGGCGCAAAGAAGATCCTTGCCGAAGGTCGGCAGGATTACCCCACCATCCCGGAGTATCTGGCCTCCATCGACACGCTGTGCATCGACAAGCAGGCGGTCACCTATGCCGAGGACGGCACGGTCACCCTGGATTTCTAAGCCATATAACAGCAGCGCCCCCGTTCCCAATGTGGGAATGGGGGCGCGTTTTTGTTTACATCAGCGGTGCAAAAAAGCGCAGGATACTGCGGTAGAGCTGCAGGAAGATATTCTGCTTGCGGCTTTGGCGCGCGCTGACCTTCTCACTCACCTTCTGTGTGGCCAGAAAGTCCTGCTTGATGTCCTTGATACAGGGGGTATT
>JAGBTC010000046.1 GCA_017631545.1 Oscillospiraceae bacterium | reverse complement strand
TTTTGTATTCCTGCACACGGACATACAAACCCCACCCTTGGGGTTGTCAGGGAACTGGTTTCCCGCGGGCATCAGGTTTGGTACTACTCCTATAACATGATGCGCGAAAAAATCCAGTCGGCAGGGGCAACATTCCTGTCCTGTGATGATTACGATACGCAGCAGAAGCTCCGCGCAAAAGATGCCGCCCGCGTGGGAAAAGACCTGGCGTTTTCGACAAAACTGCTGGTAGATACCACCCTGGCCCTGGATGACAAGGTTTGCGCGCAGATGGCAGAGCTTCGGCCGGACTGTATCGTGGCAGATTCCATGGCCCTGTGGGGGAAAGCGGTTGCGTTGAAACTGGGCATCCCCTTTGTTTGTTCCACGACGACCTTTGCCTTTAATCAGCACTCGGCCAAAGTAATGAAACAGGGCATCGGAGAGTTGCTCAAGATGCTTCTTTCTATGCCCAAAACCGCCAGACAAATCAAGCGACTCAAGCGCAAGGGGTATCCGGTCGAAACAGTTTTGGACATCATCGGCAGCGACGATAACACCCACACCATCGTCTATACCTCGCCTGAATTTCAGCCCTGTTCCGAGACATTTTCGGCCAAGTATGCCTTTGTCGGCCCTTCCATCCGCCCGGCGGACGGGAGCATAGTAAAAAAGCGGGACAAGCTGGTTTATATATCCATGGGAACCGTCAACAATGACAAGCTGCCCTTTTACAAAGCGTGCTTGTCCGCGTTTGCAAACACGGACTATCAGGTGATTTTGTCCGTTGGTCATTTGGTGTCACCGCAAGAGCTGGAAGACCGGCCGGAAAACATATCGGTTTTCCCGCAGGTAGACCAAATCGCAGTTCTTCAGCAGGCAGATGTTTTTGTGTCGCACTGTGGCATGAACAGCGTCAGCGAAAGCCTGTACTTCGGCGTTCCGCTTGTTCTGCTGCCCCAAACATCCGAGCAAAGGGGTGTGGCCGAGCGGGTCCACCAGCTCGGTGCCGGCATAAAGCCCGATAAAGCAGATGCATCATCCGTTCTGGACGCGGTAAACAAACTGTTTACGGATGGCACCTATAAGCGCAATGCAGCCGCCATTTCCGAAAGCTTTCGGCGTTGTCCCGGGGCAAAAGGGGCTGCGGATAAAATTCTGCAGGTTTGCCAGGGCGTGGTATAACGTTGTGTGGTCAACGAGCAACTTTGGCATCGCCCGTCTGGTGGTGGAGCTGATTCGGGCGAAGTAATGGAAAAACTGCCGGGTCAAACGACCCGGCAGTTTTTTTAGCGGTTGAGCATCCACACGCCGAAGGTGAGGTAGACGGCGAAGGTGACCCACAGCAAATAGGGTACCTGCAGCCACGCCGCCGGTTTATCCACCCGGCGAAAGGCAAGGATCATCCAAAGGATCAGCGCCCACAGAGCCAGCAGCCAGATCAACGCAAAGAAATAGGCCTGCAGGTTGAAAAAGACGATGCTCCACAAGAAATTGAAGGCCAGCTGTACCAGAAACAACCCCAATCCACGGGAGCGGTTGCTGGACGCAGGGGCAAGATACACCCGTGCCGCGCCGATGCCCATCAGGGCGTACAGGATGGCCCATACTACGGGGAACACCCAGCCGGGGGGAGACAGGGGCGGCTGGATCACGGTTTGTTCGTACACCTTCACGCCCTCTCGGGTCAGCCAGCCGGACAGGGCGCCCACCCCTTCGGCCAGCAGGATCCAGAATGCGTAGGCTTTCCAGTTGTTTTTCAAACTCATTTCACATCACCTGCCTATAGCCTATGCCAAAGACAGAGGGGTTATACCTGAAACGGCGCGCTGCCCCAGGGCAGCGCGCCGGTTTTTATTCCGACTAGGTT
>JAGBTC010000045.1 GCA_017631545.1 Oscillospiraceae bacterium | reverse complement strand
CTGCCGGGGATGTGCTGTCCGCCCGGGTGAATGAGAACGGCTGGCTTACCGTGACCAGCCTGCCCGACCATTACCGGGGTGGCGTGACCGTTTACAACGCGCAGAACCGGCCGGTTATTACGCTGAATTTCTCCAGCGCCTTTGTGAGCGACGCGATTTTGTCCCCTGACGGAAAAACGGTGGCGGTGGTCACCGTCAGTCAGGCTGGCGGCGTGTTCCAAAGTACCCTGCACCTGTACCGCACGGATGAGGAGCAGGCCTTCAACACCGTGGTGCTGGACGGCTTTACCGTGCTGGATATGGACTTTGACAGCCATGGTCTGTGGCTGCTGGGCGACAGCAGCCTCATCACGCTGGACAAGCAGGGGGAGGATAAGCAGGAGTATCGCTTCGACCCGGCCTACCTCAAGGGCTACGCGCTGGAGGGGGACGGCTTTGCCGTGCTGACCCTTGGCAAGTACCGTGCCGGCGCGGCCAGACAGCTGGTGGTGGTTGGGCACGACGCGGTGCCGCTGGCAGAAAAGTCTGTGTCGGCCTCGGTGCTGTCTCTCAGCGCCGCAGGGCGGTATGTCGCTTTGCTGACCGGGCAGGAGCTGATGGTGTATACCGACCGGCTGGAGGAATACAGCCGCCTGAACGATACACAGGGCGCCCGCTACGCGGCGCTGCATGAGGATGGCAGCGTTCTGCTGTCCAATCGGCAGGAGGCGTGGTTGTACATTCCCGATTAAAAATGGAGGAATGAAAATGGAGATCCCTTACATCCTTTATGATGTGGCCATTGCTGCCGTGTTGCTGATCTTTTTCCTGCGGGGACGCAGCAAGGGGTTGATCCTGTCCTTGTGCGGCCTGCTGGCTGTGTTTGTGGCGCTGGTGGGCGCGAAGATGACTTCGGAGGCGTTGGCGCCCAAAGCGGCACAGGCCATGCAGCCCCATTTTGCTTCGGTCATTGAAGAGCAGCTGCAGGTCAATCTGGACGGCAAGCTGGATCAGCTGCTTCAGCCCGGCGAGGGGGAGAGCAGCGCCATCGTTGATTTGCTCAGCACCCTCGGCTTTTATGACGAGGTTTCCGCCGTCATTCGGGACAGCGTCAACGGCCAGGCGGCCCAGACGGTGACCGATATTGCGGTGTCGCTGGCCACCGCGGTGGCCGAGGTTGTGGCCGGTGTGCTGGTGTTTGTGGTGGCATTCCTGCTCATCTCGGTGGCGTGGTTCCTGCTCAGCCGGGCGCTGGATCTGGCGGCCAGACTGCCGGTGCTCAACGGGCTGAACCGCCTGCTGGGCGGATTGTTCGGCCTGCTCAAGGGTGCGCTGGTGCTGTTTCTGGCGGCGTGGGTGCTGCGCGTGCTGGGCAATGTTATCCCTCAGGAAACGGTGGAGCAGACCGTTGTGCTGCGTTTTTTCTGCACCACCAATCCCCTGTCGCTGATTACCGGAATTTAACGCGCCGAAATTCACGACAGGTTCACAATTATCCGGTATTCTTATCCGTGACCGCCCGGGCGCGGTCAACTTTCTCTCCTGAAAGGAGCGTATCACTATGCAGCCTACTATGTGCAGCCGCTGCCAAAAGCACGTGGCGGTGGTCTATATTACCCGACTGGAAAACGGCACGGCCAAGAACGAGGGTCTGTGTCTGAAGTGCGCCAGAGAACTTGGCATCAAGCCCATCGACGACATGATGCAGAAGATGGGGCTGAGCGAGGAGGACATGGACAACCTCACCAGCGAGATGATGTCCGCCTTCGGCGGGGCAGAGGGGCAGGATGGCCTGCTGCCCCGGTCGGAAAATGAGGAGGATGACGGTCGCACCGCCACCTTCCCCTTCCTCAACCAGCTCTTCGGCGCCGGACACCCCGCCCCGCAGGAGCCGGGGGAGGGCAGCCGATCCTCCCGTGGGCAGGAGGGCAAGGCCCCCAAGGGGGACAAAACGCCCAAACGCAAATTTTTGGAAAGCTACTGTATCTCCCTGTCCAAGCGTGCCGCTGAGGGCAAGCTGGACAAGATGATCGGCCGGGAGCGGGAGCTGGAGCGTACCGTTCAGATCCTCAACCGCCGTCAGAAGAACAACCCCTGTCTCATCGG
>JAGBTC010000044.1 GCA_017631545.1 Oscillospiraceae bacterium | reverse complement strand
GCCTTGATGGCCTCGATGGCGGCCTCGGTGGCCTTGGCGATGCCCTTTTTCATGACCATGGGGTTGGCGCCGGCGGCCAGATTCTTCAGACCCTCGCGGATGATGGCCTGAGCCAGCAGGGTGGCGGTGGTGGTGCCGTCGCCGGCCACATCGTTGGTCTTGGTGGAAACCTCCTTCACCAGCTGAGCGCCCATGTTCTCAAAGGGATCGGGCAGTTCGATCTCCTTGGCGATGGTCACGCCGTCGTTGGTGATGAGGGGGGCGCCGAACTTCTTGTCCAGCACCACATTGCGGCCCTTGGGGCCCATGGTGATCTTCACGGTATCGGCCAGCTGGTTGACACCGCGCTCGAGAGCCTTGCGGGCCTCCTCGCCGTAGCAGATGATTTTAGCCATAAAGCATTACCTCCAATTAATTACTCGACAATGGCGAGAATGTCGCCCTGACGCACGATGGTCAGCTCCTCGCCGTCGATCTTGACCTGAGTGCCGGAATACTTGCTGGTGATGACCTTGTCGCCCACCTTCACGGTCATGGTGACTTCCTTGCCGTCCACCACGCCGCCGGGGCCCACGGCCAGCACTTCGGCCACTTCGGGCTTCTCCTGGGCGCCGGCGGTCAGGATGATGCCGCCCTTGGTGGTCTCCTCAGCCTCGACCATCTTCAGGATGACGCGGTCAGCCAAAGGTTTCAGATTCATAGTTGGTTCCTCCTTATATTGATGTTGTATTAACTTGATTGGGAGATTAGCACTTTGGATAAGTGAGTGCTAACCACAAAAATGATAATACCCTGTTTTGCAGGAAAAATCAACCCCCATTTTCTAAAAAATGGGGGTTGAAAGGAAAATATTTACGCTGAGTTCACAAAGTGACTTTTTCGACCTGGCTTGGAGTGCTAAATTCGACGGCATACGAAGCCTGAGCAGGGTAGAAGAAGTTGACCTTCCGCTCGGACAGGCGGACGGTGAAGGCGGTGTCATACATCACCTCGCCATCCACCACGGCGGTGATCTCCTCGTCGGAACGGAAGGAAATGGACTGACCGTGGAAGTCGGTGACGAAACGGGGCAGTTCCTTATACCGGCCGGTGGCGTATTTGCCCAGCAGGGTGGGGAGCTGGTAGAGGGAGACCTTATTGACATGGAGCATATCCAGCACGCCGTCATCGGGCATGGCCTCGGGTACGGGCATGAAGCCGCCGCCGTAATAGCGCCCGTTGCACACGCACAGCAGGGCGGATGGGTCGTCCAGCACCTGCTCGCCCATTTCCACATGCAGGGGACGGGAAATGCCCTTGAACAGCACATGCTCCAGCAGGGACAGTACATAGGCACCCATGCCGGAAACAAAGTGCCACCGCTTGTAGCGGTGTACCCCTGCCCCGATACGGGCGTCCACGCCGGCACACACCATGTCGATGCCCAGCTTGCCGTTGCAGTCGATCAGGTCAAAGGGGGTCTGCGGCCCGATGGCCAGCGCTTCCAGATCATAAAACAGTTGCCGGTAGTTTGGGCCGAAAATTTTAAGAAAGTCGTTGCCTGTGCCCTTGGGCACACAGGTGATGGCCACATTGTCAAAGCCGGCCGCACCGTTGACCACCTCGTTGAGGGTGCCGTCACCGCCGCAGGCGTAGATACGCAGCTGCTCGCCGGTTTCGGCGGCGGTTCGGGCGATGCGTTCGGCATCGCCGGCCTGTTTGGTGTAGACCACCTCGTGGTCAAAGGACAGGGTGGTAAGGAGTTTGTCCAGTTCCACGGTGGAGGCCTTTTTTCCTGCGGCAGGGTTGATAATAAACAGATGCTTCATACAAAATGCACAACAGATATGAGATATGAGTTAAGAGGTATGAGATAATAATTCTCTACCCCTTGTTCAATATCTTTTATCTCATATCTCTTATCTCCTATCTGTCTTATTTCGTTCCATACATGAACAGATCACACTTGAGCATACCATTATAAAGTTTACGCTTTTTGTCCGCCTGCCTGCCGAAGGTGCGCTCGAACTCCGTGTGGGAGGAGAGCAGGTACAGCTTCCAGCCCTCGGGGAATTTGTTATACGCCGTGCCGAAGGCGCGGTACAGCTCCTCGGCCTCCCGGCGCTCCATGATGCGCTCGCCGTAGGGCGGATTGGTGACGATGCGCCCGTACAGGCCGCCCCAGTGGAAGCGGGTGGCGTCGGACACCTCGAAGGAAATGAGCTCGTCCACCTCCGCCAGCCGGGCGTTGTGCCGGGCCAGCTCCACCGCTGCCGGATCAAGGTCGCCGCCCCAGATCTCGTACTGCCCGTCAAACTCCTTGTCCAGCGCCTCGTCCGCCGCCTCCAGCCACAGCTTTTGCGCCAGCCAATCCCATCTCTGGGCGGCAAAGGAGCGGTTGAGGCCGGGGGCGCGGTTTTTGGCGATGAGGGCCGCCTCAATGGGGATGGTGCCCGAGCCGCAGAAGGGGTCGCACAGGGGGTCGCGGCCCTTATACCGGGACAGCATGACCATGGCGGCGGCCAGCGTCTCACGCAGGGGGGCGACAACGCCCTGTGCGCGGTAGCCGCGTTTATGTAAACCTGCGCCGCTGGTGTCCAGCATAAGGGTGGCGGTGTCTTTCATAATAGAGAACTGGATCTGGTAGAGCGCGCCGGTCTCGGGCAGCGTTTCCATGCCGTATTTCTGCCCCAGTCGGGCGGCCACGGCCTTCTTCACGATGGCCTGACAAGCCGGTACGGCGTGCAGGGCGGAGTTGAGGCAGTGGCCTTTTACCGGGAACTGACCGCCCATGGGGATAAACTGCTCCCATGCCAGCGCGCGCGTGCCCTGAAACAGCGCCTCAAAGTCCCGAGCAGGAAAGCTGCCCAGCACCACCAGCAGCCGCTCACCGGTACGCAGATTCAAGTTGATGCGGGGGATGTCCGCAGGGCCGCCCGAGCAAAGCACCCGGCCGTTTTCCGCACGCACATCGGCAAGTCCCAGCCGACGCAGCTCGTCGGCGGCAACGGACTCCAGCCCAAACAGAGTGGGAACGGCGAATTGAAGCTGTGACATATGCAAACCTCCCTTGAGGAATGGTGTTTCATTCATACCTTTACAGTATAGCGGTTTTTTCCATGGGATGCAACAAAATCCCGGGAAACCTGAGGTTGCACGAAAAAATTCCCTGCCGCAAACTGAAGTTGGTAGACACACGGCGGAAAATGCGGTATGCTACCAGTAGAAAACCGAAAGGAGGGAGCGCCCATGTCCTTTGGAACACAGCTGCAGGCGCTGCGCCGCCGCCGGGGGATCACCCAGGAGGAGCTGGCCCAGCAGCTGAATGTATCCCGGCAGGCAGTGTCCAAGTGGGAGTCCTCCCGGGGCTACCCGGAGATGGACAAGGTCATCTATATCTGCAACTGCTACGGCGTGACGATGGATGAACTGTTTGCCGACGAGGTGGCCCAGCCGGAAACGCCTGCCCCGCCGCCGGGCGCACCCCCGGCGGACAGCCGGCCGCTGAAACATCGGTTGGCCAATTTCTTTACCAATCTGTCCCCGAAAGACCAGTGGGTCTTTGGCACGGCGGTGACCTCGGTGCTGCTGGTGCTGCTGGCGCTGCTGTTTTTGCTGTGTACCACCGTTGCAAAAGGAGGCTCGGATAACATGACTATGAAAATCACCTGGCTTGCCCTGTTGATCCTGTTCGGCGCAGGGGAGGCACTCACCGTGGGGCTGACCTCGGTGTGGTTTGCCGTGGGTGCGCTGGGCGGCCTGATCTGCGCTATGGCCGGAACAAATATTTGGGTGCAGATCGGGGTATTCCTGTTGTTGTCGGCTGTGTCGCTGGCGCTGGTGCGGCCGCTGGCGAAAAAGTTTTTGACCCCGGGCTACTCCGCCACCAATGCCGACCGGGTCATCGGTGCGGACGCGGTGGTGACGCAGGAGATCAACAACCTGCTTGGACAGGGCCAGGTGACCGTGGCCGGTCAATCGTGGACGGCCCGCAGCGAGGACGAGAGCATCATTCCCGTGGGCACGACCGTCCGGGTGATGCGAATTGAAGGCGTGAAGCTGTATGTGATACAAAAGTGAGACAAGGCTGATTCATTTTAAGGAGGTAATGTTATGTTCTGGATCCCCATTATTCTGGTCGTTTTGGTGCTGGCGGTCATGGCTGCCAATATCCGCGTGGTGCAGCAGTCCCGGGCTTTCGTTGTGGAGCGGCTGGGCGCGTTTCAGGCGGTGTGGGGCGTGGGCCTGCACTTCAAGATCCCCTTTATTGAGCGCGTGGTGAAAAATGTGTCCCTGAAGGAGCAGGTGGTGGACTTTGCGCCCCAGCCTGTTATTACCAAGGATAATGTCACCATGCAGATCGATACGGTGGTCTATTTCCAGATCACCGACCCCAAGCTGTACACCTACGGCGTGGAGCATCCCATGTCCGCCATTGAAAACCTGACCGCGACCACCCTGCGTAACATCATTGGCGATCTGGAGCTGGATCAGGCGCTGACCAGCCGCGATCACATCAACACCAAGATGCGTGCCATT
>JAGBTC010000043.1 GCA_017631545.1 Oscillospiraceae bacterium | reverse complement strand
TCCTTCCAGGTGTTGCCGCCGGTGGGCGCGGTGCCGTAGCTCGGGGTCACGCTGTCGCTGGAGTTATTGGCGCTGTACATCATCTTCAGGCCCTCGTCCAGGGTGCCGTTGGAGTTGATGCCATAGCCGCTCACGGCGATGTTGGTGCTGCCCGCGGCGGTGCCGGCCGTAGAGGTCACGGTCAGGGTGCCGGCAGACGGAGCAGAGCCGAGGTGCGCGTACACGCCGGCCTGTCGCTGGTTCAGCACGAATGCGCCGTAGTAGTAGCGCTCGTAGTACAGGTACTTGCCCTTGCTCTGCGCGGTGGGCGCGGACATCAGGGCCGTCTCGTACTTGATGGGCGCGGCCACGGCCATCGGGTCCACCAGCATGAAGTTGATCTGCGCGGCGCCGTCGGCGATGGCCCAGCCCTCGGTGAAGGTGTACGCGGTCTTCATCAGGTCGGCGGGCACCTCGACCACGGTCACGCCGTCCAGGCGCGCCACGTTGCGGTCCACGTCGCGGATGCCGTTGGTCACCTCGATGAACCGGGTCAGGCCGGTGGCCTGCTTCAGCAGCTTGTAGGTGCCGGGCGTCATGTACGCCACCAGGCGGTCGCGGTTGACGCGCTGGTTGGTCATGAACTCCAGGGCGTTGTCCCATTCGGTGAGGATCGTGGAGCTGGTCAGGCTCTGGGTGCTCACGCCGCCGAACTGGGAGGCGAAGCCCGCCAGCTTGGCCGCCAGGAAGGCGTCCATCTCGGGAACCTTCTGGAACTCGTTGAACATGCGGGTGATGTTGGCGATGGTCGCCACGTCGCCGGTCTCCAGGATGTCCATGGGATCCACCAGGGTGTCCCACTCGCGGTCCATCTGGAGGGTGACCGCCTGCATCTCGTTGTTCCAGTTGCGGTTGAAGGTGCCGGTGATCTGGTCGCGGTTCACGTCCTTCGCGCCGGACACGGAGATGTTGGGGATATACATGGTCTTACCCATGCCGGGGCGATACAGGGACGAGTTCGGGCTCGCCCAGATCGCGCCGAAGTAGGACAGGTAGGGATACGCCGAAGCCAGCGCCTGGCTGTACTCAGCGGCGTAGTTGACGTCGGTCTTCACAAATGCCATAATTGTCAGTCCTTTCTGTCAGTTTTTGCGGGGCCCGAAGCCCCATGCGTCGGTGAAGCCCTTCACCGCGCCGGTCTCGCCCTTCGGCATGCTGCCCTCAGTGGGCGCGCCGAAGGTCGGTTTCTGCTGGCTCTTCTCCGGCTCAAAGTATTCCTCATACCCCTTGCGGATGTCCGCCAGCTGTTCGGCGACGGGTTTCGCCCCGTCCTTGCGATCCACCATGCCGTAGACCGTCTCGAAGAACTTGCCCTTGACGCCCTTGTAATCCTCGGACGTCCGCGCCTGCTGCATCTGCTTGTAGCTGTCAAACTCGCCCTGCAGCTGCTTGTAGGCGTCGCTCTCTTTGGGATCGGGCACCTTGACGCCCTTCTCCCACTCGGCCTTGGCGTTGTCCAACGCCGTCTGCTGAGCCTGAGCCGCCGCCCCCTTGGCGATGTAACCATCGTCAAGCGCCCGCCCGTACAGGCTGAAAACCTGCTCGGTCCGCTGTTCCGGCGTCAGTCCCTCGTTACCCATGATGTCATTCAGGGCCTTCCGTGTGAAAATGTTTCCCATACGTCCTCCTTTTTCCGGCCTGATAGAGCGATAGGCCGATGCGTGTTTATCGTCCCGCCGGACGTGATGGTTCAGGCGGACAACGCGGCCAGGACACCGTTACATGTTTCCCCAGCTCTGCCCGCCGATGGTATGAAAAAGGCAACTTGTAAGAGTTCCTTACACGTTGCCTTAATCAGCACTTCTAACTTGCGCGCAACTTGCGCTTATCCTAAAAAAACTGCCTTTTGCTTTAGAAAAACCCCGCAAAATCAGGCCTTTCTAAGTTGTGCTTAACTTGCGAAACCTCAAAATTGTGAAAAAAGCGCCGAAGCGCTTTAATCAACGTTAGGGTACCCGGGAATTGCATAGAAACAATGTGACCGGTTTTGTAGATGCGCATTTGATTCGACGACGCATTGGATATGCTTATATCTGCGTATTCTAGCTTATTACTTTTTGATCTCCATTAACGTCGTCAATGCGGATGCTGCTCGTATCAAATACGACCTGCGACACACCGCTGGAAATGCCGCTACCGATCAAACGAAGAACCAATCGTCCGTCTGACAACCGTTGAAAATAGATTCTTTCAAGCGCGTTATCAGACGAGCAAGTCACGTTTGTTTTGCTGTTTAATACTCTTCCCTGCGCCGCGCTCAGCGGCTTGTCTGTCGCCGTGCTGGTCAGGTCGTTAACAACGTCTGCCTTGGCAACCGCCTGCTTTTTTGTGACAAACATTGACATCAGTACCGGGAGCAATGATTTCATTTCACGCCCCCCCCTTACTGTTCGACCCAGGCCGAGCTTTTCTCATCGAATAGGTAGCCCGTGCCGGTGTCCACCGCAACGAACGCGCTGCCGGTCACGATGCCAGCGGTTGGAAGATTGGTAACGTCATCAGCGGCACATGCCCCGGTCACCAGTTTCATACCGTCGCTGTAAATGCGCTCATCCAGTATCCTGATCATTGTCATTCACCTCCCGCCGGCAGATTGGCGTTCGTCCACTTGCTGCCGTCATACGTCAGCACCTGGCCCTCGGTGGGTTCGCTCACGTCCGCCACGAGCCCGGTGGCGTCCTTGTTCGTCCACATCGTCCCGTCGAAGGTCAGCACCTGGCCCTCCGTTGGGTCGGTCACACACACCAGCAGCCCGTCAAGGCTGACGTTCTCCAGCGGGTTGCCGTCGTCGATCAGCAGCCGCCCGTCCTTATACAGCAGGATGGTCATTTGGTTTCCCCTTTCTTCGCCCTGCGCCTGGGCTTCTCCGTCGGTTCCGCGTGCTCCGCCTTGTATACCGGGATCTCCACCTTTGCCCCGCAGTCGAGGCAGAAGAACTTGCAGTCAATGCATTTCAGCTTCTTGTGCTCACATGCCATGTTATCCCTCCTCTCGGGCATGAAAAAACCGCCCGAAGGCGGTTTTATTAATTATTTCAGGGCGTATGTCGTTTTGAGGAGAGTGCCGTCAGATTTTTTCTCCAATATGCGAAACTCCACTATATCTTCGTCGCGTTTCGCAAGATTGCCACGCCGATCAAGTTTATACAACTCGGAGTAATCCCCACCCGCAGGGGTAGGCTGATTTACCCGCTCTGGATTGATCACGGTCCTCCACCTCCTTGTGATAATATCGCTGATATCAGTTTACCACGATTCGGCATGAATTGCAAGAAGAAATTCTGGTCTTTAATGTACTCCGCGATACTTTCGGCGAAGTCTTCACTGGGTGAGTTTTCCCCGTAAGTCGTAATGCTCGCCATCCCACTAAACGCCTTGTCATCCGCCATGGCCTTTTGCCAGTCTGTCTGCTCTGAATACCGCGTTGCACCTCCCAGCGACGTATCAACCTTGTGAGCGATCTCATGGCTCAAGGATCTGACAAGATAATCTGGATTGTGCGCGTAATCCCAGCGATAAAACGTGATTTCGTCCCCGCCAGTAGCATATGACTGGGTAAACGTTTTATAGATAGACTTCCAGTAGGCGTCCGACGGATTGTATGTGTCGACCACGTTTATCCGTTTCTGCCCGAGATCGCGAAGGCGCTGCGGGACTTTATACCACGAATCAATGAGCATATCCGGAGTCATGCTCTGATGCGCCGCATCCATTCCCTGCTTAAACCTGAATTCTACACCATCTGGCATAGCGTAAATGTCCGCAAGTCCAGAGTATACCGGATAATTAGATCCAGCGTCTATATTAACGGTGTTAGCCGTTTTAACTGCGTCGCTTACGCTGTATACCGTTGGTGGCATCGCCGGTTGACTGGCTGGCTTTTTCACCGGCGGCACCTGCCCAGCGTCGATATACGTATCTCCGCCGAAGCGCGTCACCCGGCCACCGTTCTCATCCGGCCAAGTTGCCCGGACCGGGGCGCTCTCCCGGTTCCTCCGCCTGGGCAGATCGTGCTCGTCGCAGAAGCTCTCAATATCTGCGCTGGCCGATCTCACGCGCTGGCGCTGGGCTTTGATCTCATCATCGCTGGCTCCCTGCGCCCGCATTACCTCCAGGTCCCGCTTCTCCTCGCGCAGCTTGCGCTCCAGCTTCCGCTGCTCCTGGCTGAGCGCGTAGGCCTCTGCGTTCTCCTCTGGGTCCTGCGGCTCGCCCTTCAGCGTTGAGAAACGCGGTATAAACGTCATCGGGTAGTGCTTGCAGTTGACGCCGAACAGGCCCGCAGCGAGCCCGTAGCTTGTCTCGCTCTGCGAGTACACATGCACCTTTTCACCGTACAGGTCTTCAACCTCGCCTGACCAGTCAGACCGGGAAATGATCTTGCCCTGCCACGGGTAGCACAGTGGCCTCGCGCCGTTGTGGCTGCTCACCTGATAAAGGTCAGCCCCGTATTGTCCGGCACGCTCCCACACCGCCGCCCGGGCCGTGTTGAACATCGTCGTGCGGATGTCCATTGCCACATACGCCTCGGGGCTCCATTTGTGGCCGCCGTGGTCGACAAACCCGGTCAGGCCGTTTTCGACCATCTTCTTCACCGCGTCGTGCATGGCCTGATTCCAGCTTGACACGCCCGTCACGACCTCGCCCGCGCCCACGTTGAGGATGCTCTGGCTCCGGCTGATCCGCGCGGCGGCGTCCGCCACCGTCGCCCTGTAGGCCGCCTCCGTGCTCTCCAGCATCACCGTGTTGACAAGATTCAGCTTGTCTGCGCTCTGCTGGTAGTACGCTTGAAAGGCCTGCATCTGGTTCGCACTCAGCTCAGGCGGCAGCAGCCCAGACCCGTGGAGTAGCCCCTTCTGTGCCGCCTTGCGCAGCTTCGGCTCCTCCGTCTTCAGCGCGTCCAGGATCGCCACCTCCAGCGCGCCCCGCAGCGCGTCGTCCGCGCCGCCAAGGCTCTGCAGGATGATGTCCGCAGACTCGCGGTTGACCTGCCCCATCTGCGCCAGCATCCGCGCCTGATAGTCGAAGGAGCCGCGCGCCTCGTCCGCGTCGTGGATGTACGGGAAATGCCGCGCAAGGTTGACGAGAATCCTGTCCGTGACGGCCCCGTAGACCTCGGCCATCGCCCACGACATGCTATCTATCAGCGCTGGCCTCATTTACGTCACTCCATCCCGCCGAACAGCCTTGTCACGTCCACCGCGTTCGTCGGCGTCTCCTTCGCGATCTGCGCCAGCTCTGCGTCGGCCTGCTCCGGCGTCAGCCCCATGCCGTACTTCTTCTCGGTCATAAAGGTCTTTTTCGACAACAGCCCCGCGCCCACAAGCATCACGCCCTCGTTAATGTTCGTCTGCCGGTCCTGCGTCACGCCGTCATCAAAAACCACTTGCACATGGAAACCGTTCGCGGCCAGACTCTCCACGCTCTGGCCTTCCCACTCCATGCCGTACAGCGTCGCCACGTCCACGATGCTGCGCACGATGTGCTCGACGGCCGGTGCGAGCTGGTTCTGGATGGTCTTGATGGTCTTGTAGGTCTTGCTGTTCTCGCTGATTACCTCCGTGGCCGTCTTGATGCCGCTCTTCTCGTCGAACGAGAACGTATTGGCCGAGAAGCCCAGCTGCAGGCACAGCACGCTCAGGAAGGCGTTCAGAGCCCCGATGTGCTCCTCCACGCGCAGCTCCACGCTGTTGTCCATGATCTTCAGATCCTCCGGGGCGTCGCTCGCCAGCGCTTCATAGGCTTCGTCCGTCGCGTCGAAGTACCGCCGCATTTTGCCGCTCTGCGGGTCAACGACCGTCCGCAGCGCCCGCGCCGGGACGATAATGCGCTTCTTGCCCAGCCGGAACTCCCGCACGAAGGAATCATAGCAGATGTCCAGCGCGTGCAGCGTCTCCAGCGCGTTGCCGTATATGCTCATGCCCAGCGGGGAGTTATCGTCCAGGTTGTTGGCGATCGGCATGCGCCAGTAGGTGAACAGGCTCTCGCCGACAGAGACCACAGTCTCTTCGTCCAGATACGGATAGATCTCCGCCAGCGGCACGCGGATGCCGAGGATGTCCTGAGAATCCCCGTTCGCGCCCTTCTGGATCTCCGCCCTGTACAGCTCGTTCCGAATCGTGTAGGTCATGCCGTCCCAGGTGTGCCACTCCAGCCGGGTATAGTACCAGCCCTTCTTCGCCACGCGGGAGATGAACACGGCCTCATGGACCTGCGCGTTGTCCCAGGCAATCGGCACAAACTGGTCCGCCATGGCGTAGCCGATGCGGATGCTCTCCGTGCCCTCGACCTCGTTGCCGCTGGAATCCCGCCGCACGTCGCGCCAGACCTTCATTGCGGACCCGCCTAGCGCGCAGCCCTGCTCAATGCTCTCCTGCATTTTCTCCCGGAAGGCGTTGTCACAAAGCACCGACTGGATGAACTCGTTCAGCGGATCGGGGTTTTCCTCCGTGCTTTCCCTGCCGTCCATGCTGACGTTGATCTCGCACTCCTCACCCCAGACCAGCCCCGCGATCTCCGCGCAAACGGCTTTGGGCGCGTTCAGCCGGTACAGCTCCCGCTTCGCCGCCTCGTTCAGGATATTCGGCGCGGCCACCAGGTGCCACGGCTTGTAAAAGCCCCGGTACAGCAGCTTCCAGATGAAAATGCCGAAATCATAGAATTGCGCGAACGCGGGCACGCCGCCCAGCTCGAAAACCGTCTTGTACTCCCGGGCGATGCCCGTGGCGCTCGCCGTCCTGTCCATGAGCTTTCGCCCCCAATCTCTTATTCTCGAAATGATTTGCATAGCATCACCGCCATGAATCTATCAGCGACGGAATCTCGCGCTCGAAGCTGTACTCCATCGCGTCCAGGCTGTCGATGTTCGTCGTCCCGTCGTCCAGCCTCACGTCCTCGGTCAGCTTCTTCCCATCCCACAGCGCGCTCTTCAGCGCGTCGATGGTCTCGACGCAATTCCGCGCCACGAAAAAGCGCCCCGCCCCCATGAGGATGCAGGTCGCCCGAATCCTGTCATTGATCGGCCGCTTCTGCGCGTTGCCGATGTTCAGCCCCAGCCCCGCCGACGCCGCCGCGCTCCGCAGCCCGTTGATCAGCGTCTGTTCCGCCGAATCGCACCAGCAGTCGGAGATCACCCACCGACTCTTGCACCGCCGCACGAAGTCCACGAAATCCGCCGCCAGCTTGTTCGGGTCGAGGGCCCGCTTCTCGTGATACTCGTCCAGCACCACCAGCCGCCCCAGCACCGTGAAGCCCATGCAGCAGAACGCGTGAGCGCTCGTGCCGCCGCCGAAGTCCACGCCGATCACGGCGTTGCGAATCGCGTCGCCCTCCGGCAGATCGTCCAGTATGAACCGCTCCGGCGTGTCCGCGAACTGCTGATAGATCAGACCTTCGGCCACCGCGCGCTCGCCGAGGATGTCGCGCCGGTACCATACCGTTTCCGGGTTGTACTGGCTCTCGATCTCCCGCAGGCGCTCCGGCGTGATGGTCGCGTTGTCGTGGATCGTGAAATGCTCGTACAGGTACCCGCCCGCCAGCCCATTGTCCCGGTACAGGTCGATATAGTCCTCGTAGATCGGCGCTTTCGGGCTGCAAGGATTCAGGTCCCACAGCGTCATCGGCCACGCCGCCGCGACCTGTCGTCCGGTCGCCACCTTGACAAAGCTGATCCGGCTGTCGGGGCAGTCGTAGTGCTCGTTGATCTCCGTGGCGATCCACAGCCCGTAACTGTTGCCGAGGATGCGCTTGTAACTGTCGGCCTTCGCCGCGCCCACGAAGATCACGATCTTCTCGCCGGTCTGCGTCCGCACGAAGAGCGCCTCGTTGTCCCGGTACTTGCCCCAGCGGCAGCGCCCCCGAAACAGGTTTTCCAGCCCGAAGCCGTTGCACACGCCGATGTTCAGCTTCGCGTTCGCCATCGTGCTACCGCTGGCGAGATGATATTTGTCCGGCGTGGTTTCAAGGTACGCAGCGGCGATAATGCAATGGTCGATGGTCTTGCCGCTGCGGATCGCGCCCTCCGCCACGCACATGCGGTTCTTCAGCGCCGAGCGGATGTAGGCGCGGTGCTTGTCGCTGAACGCGCCCCAGGGGATGGTCGCTGTCTTACTCATGCGCCGACCCTCCCAGCAGCTCCGCCAGCGGGGACAAATCCTCAACGTCCACGCTGACGCCCTCGGCCTTCTTGTCCGCCGCGCCCAGCATCTTTGCCAGCTTGTCCGCCGCGCTCAGCCGGTCGCTCATGCGTGATGGCACCTCGTGTTCTTCGCCCCTGTTGTCGATCAGCACCTCGACCGTTTCGCCACGCATCACGCCTGTGTAAAAACTCATGATCTCCGCAGCGTCGGCGATAGTCGCATTGTGCAGCTTCTCCAGTTCCGCGTCGATGTACTCCAGTATCTTAGGATTTCTTAAAAGTGCCTTCGCGGATACTCCTGCCGAGTTCTCGCTCTTGCACTTCGGATAGGCCGCCAAGTACGCCCGCGTCGCGTTGCGAGTTTTTATGTACTCGTCGGCGAACACCCTCTGGCTGGGCGTCATTGACAGCCCTCCCTTCACTGTTATGATGTTATCCTCCACGCCCCCGCCAGCGCGGAGGCACCCGTCCGCGGATCGGTCCGGATGGGCGGGCCCATGAACACCCGCCGTCCTCTCGCCCCTGGGCGATGCTGTCCCTGAAATGAATCAGAGGCGCGATATACATATCGGCGCCTCTGGCTGATTATAGTATACCACGCTTGTCAAGACGGACATTTACTGACATTTTGGCGGGACTTTAATCTGCCTAAGCGCGATTCCATGCAACCGATACACGTGTCTCTCCGTATGCGCCATCGTCCCCGCGATCCGATTCCACGACCAGCCGTTCAGATACCGGTACTCCAGCACCTCGCGCTGCTGATCGTCAGGCACTGCCCAGATCGCGCGCTCGATTTCATGGATCAGGTCGACATACTCGCCGATCCTCCGGTCCATCTCCCGCTCAAGGTCGACGATCCTGCAGGCGTAGTCCTCGACGCTGCTGACCCGCCGCGTGCTCCCGCCAGGCCCCTGGCGATAGTGTGCGGTGCGCTGTGCGGCGAGCTCCTGGTATTTGATCTTGCGCGCCTTCAGCGCTGCGATGCGCCGCTCCGCGTGACGAACCTGGCCCAGATATTCCTTAGCCGTCATCAGCTTCCCGCCTTTCCCTCAGCGCCGCCATAAGCGCCGCCTGTCCGACGTCCTTTTTCCGCAGGCTCCTGATCACCTGCTCGTCCACCGTCCCAGTCGCGACCAGGTGATTGACGATCACGGCCTCCCGCTGCCCCTGCCGGTATAGCCGCGCGTTCGCCTGCTGGTATAGCTCCAGGCTCCACGGCAGCGAGTACCACACGATCACGTGCCCGCCTGCCTGCAGGTTCAGCCCGTAGCCCACCGACGCCGGATGCGCCAGCAGCACCGGCACCCGCCCCGCGTTCCAGTCGTCGATGTACGCCGCCGCCTTCAATTCCCGGGGCTCCAGCTTCACCAGCGCCTGCACAAGCCGCGCCCGCTCGTGCCGGAACCCGTAGAATACCAGCACCGGCCCGCCGGCCGTGTCGATGATCTCCCTAAGCGCCTGGATCTTCTCGTCGTGAAACGCCACCCAGCCGCCCTCGTCGTCGTACACGGCCCCGCCCGACAGCTGTAGCAGCTTCCCCATCACCGCCGCCGCGTTCGCCGCCGTGACGGTGCTCTCATCCTCCAGCTCCAGCAGGTGCTCGCGCTCCATCCGGCGATAGGTCGCCCGCGCCTCCGGCGGCAGCGCCACGCGGATCTCGTTCTCGATCCGCTCCGGCAGCTGCAAATAGTCCTTCGCCTGCATCGACACGGTGATGTCGGCGATCCGCTTCTGGATCTGCTTGTCTGCCTCGGGCAGCAGCACCCACTCATAGGTCACGTAGCCATTTCCCTTGCCCGGCCTGAAGTACAACTGCCGGTATCGCCCGATGGTCCGCTCCAGGCGCTCCCCCTGATCGAGGAGGAAAACCTCGGCCCACAGATCCATGTAGCCGTTCGGGTTCGGCGTCCCGGTCAGCCCAACCACCCGCCGCACGAAGGGCCGCACGCGCCGCAGCGCCTTGAACCGCTCCGCCTGGCTCGATTTGAAGCTCGACAGCTCGTCGATGATCACCATGTCCCACCGCCACCGCGTCGCCGGGAACAGCTTCGTCAGCCACACCACGTTCTCTCGGTTGATCACGTACACGTCGGCCTCCGAGTCCGCCGCCCGCTTCCGCTGCTCCGCGGTCCCGAGGATCTTCGCGATCGTCAGCCCGGTCAGGTGGTCCCACTTCGCGCCCTCGCGGCTCCAGGTGTCCTCGGCCACCTTCAGCGGCGCGATCACCAGCACCCGGGACACCTCGAACTCCTCATAGATCAGCCGCGCCGCCGCCGTCAGGGAAATTACTGTTTTGCCCTAACCTAAGCCCATCTCCAGGAACAGGCCGACCGCCGGCGTCGTCATGATCTTCTCAATGGCTCGCTGCTGGTACTCGTGGGGAATGAACTTCACGGGGCGTCACCTCCTCTCCATCTGCCGGACCCAGCCCAGCAGCGCCTCGATGTAATTTTCGCCGTACACCACGAACACCGCCGCGCCGTGATCCTCCAGCCGCTTGATCTGCCGAAGCTGCACGGGCGACAGCCGGCCATGTTCGGTCTTCAGCTCCACGAACAGCGCATGCCCGCCGGGCGTGATCACGATCCTGTCCGGCACGCCGTTGTTCCCCGGGCTCACGAATTTGTAAAACAGGCACCCCATGCGCCCCAGCTCCAGCCGAAGCCGCCTCTCAATCGCCGATTCCCTCAAAACACTCACGTCCTTTCCAAAAGCCTTCCCCTTCAGGGGAAGGTGGCGCGCCAGCGCCGGATGAGGTCGTTCCTCCCCCGCGCGCACGCGCGCGCGTATATGACTTATGCGCGTATAGGCGTTCGCGCGGGCGTTTTTCATGGTTTTGTTCCTTTGTTTTGGAATACCGTTTTTAGGATGAAAAAGTTGTCACTTGTCACAGAAAGGCGCTTAAATTCTGATTTTTCAATGCTTTTGGCCCGTGACAACTTCCTGTGACAACTCCCTGCATACTTTGAAGTTGTCACGCTTTCGACTGTGACAACTTTTTAGGTTGTCACACTTGTCCGGGTATCTTGTCACGTTTGTCACACCCGGCTGTAAATCCTCTGAAGGCCGTAGATCGGCACCCGCCGGCGTTTTGCTGTCCTCTCCCACCCCAGCCGCTTCAATATCGCCGCGATCTGATAGGAGTCCTTCGGCTGGATCCGCTTGCCCGGCTCCCGGAAGCACTCGCACCAGATTTCGAGGTTGGTGACCTCCTCGCGCGCCACGGTCCCCTCGACGCGCCGGCCGTCGGGCGTAAACCCGTCGGTCCCGTCCAGGAACTCCAGCCGCTCGTCCAGGCTGCGCTCGGCCCAGTCGTCGGGCAGCAGCGTCTCCAGGTAGTCCTCCACCATGCCCTCGCGGTCGTCGGACTCCAGCGCCTCGGTCTGCTTCTGCACGGCGATCCGCTCGGCCGCGGGCGTCAGGATCAGCGAGCGCTCCCCCAGGTCCCTGTAGCGCGCCATGACCTCGGCCCAGATCTGGCCCCGGTCCGCCGCCGTAAGGTCCCATGGGTGTCTCTCAGATTTCCCCGTGATCTCGACGGGCCAGAAGCGCCGGTTGCCTGTGATGTCCTTCAGGTAGCCGGACAGGTCGTTTACGGTCCCGAAGATCACGCACTGCCGCGGGTGTCGCTCCGTGTTCCGGGCATAGGCGGCCCGGTAGATGTCCACCTGCCGGCTGACGAACGCCTTGATACTCTCGACGTCTATCTTCTTCATGCCCTTCATCTCGGAGATCTCCAGCAGCCAGTAGCCCTGCAGCTTCTCCGCCGCGGTCTTGTCCTTCATGTCCTCGAAGGTCAGGTTGTCGGAAAACCAGTCCCCGGCCAGCTTCTCCACGATCATCGACTTCCCTGAGCCCGGCGGCCCGGACAGCACCAGCATCGCGTCGAACTTCGTGCCCGGCTCGTAAACGCGCCGCACCGCTGCCGTCAGGATCTTCGCCGTCGCCTCGCGCGTGAAGAGGTTGTCCTCCGCCCCAGGTCGTCGATGAACAGCGTGTCCACGCGGGGCTCGCCGTCCCAGTCCGGCAGCCCCTCCAGGTATTCCCTGATCGGGTGGAAGGCCGCCCGCGAAGCGCTGATCAGCTTTTGGTCGGTCACGTAGGCCCGGGGAAACTCCGCGTATTCCTTGCCGATGTAGGTGTACAGCTCGGCGTCGTCGGTGTCGGTCCACGGCCCCGGCCGCCGCTCCCAGGGCACCGGCTGCCCCGGGAGCACTTCGATCATGTTGGTCAATAGGTTCAGCGCCAGCCCCTGCAGCGCTGCGTCGTTGCGAAATATGCGCTCGCAGTTCAGCACGGTCTTCAGCACGTCCCCGCGCGCGCCCTTGCGCTCCAGGCTGGACCGCCAGGCGTCCGGGTCCGGGTCGTCGGTAAAGTCCGCCACGGCCTCGTCGTGCCGCTCCTTGTCGATGATCGCCAGCGTTTCCCTGTCCGTCGCCGCGAATTCGAGCATGGCCTTGTAGCTCGGCCGCCGGGTCATCGGCGTGTCACTGCTCACGGCGTCGTCGTCCACGCCGAACAGGTGGATGCGCACCAGGTCGAAGGCGTTGCACAGCTGCCCGCCCGCAGGATCGGTGCCGTGGTTGCTGTAGGCGAATTTGCCGTCGTTGTAGATCACCAGCCCCGCCGCCGTGGATCCCGCCGCGTAGGTGTAGCGGTCGGCCTTGTCCGTGGGCGTGTAGATGTCTGACAGGAAAGCCGCGATCGCCGCCGGCACGTCGTAGGCCCGGCAGAACGCGCCCACGACGCCCGGCTTGGCCGTCGGGTCGGCCTGCTTGTCGGCCAGCGCCTTGCGGCTCTTCGCCTCCTGGGCGCTGGTCGGCCACTGGCTCGCGTCCGTCCAGTCCGGATACCGCGCCAGCACGGCGTCGGGGTCTAAAAAAGGCGCGTCCAGGTAGTCGAAGACGTATTCCCCGTCCTCGGCGCACGATGGCCAGTACATCAGCCGCGAGGGCTGGAAGGTCGATGGGTCGAAGTAATCCATGCCGATGTCGGCGGCCAGCATCCGCGCCACGGCCTCGTATTCGTCCGCGGTCACGGTCCGCCTGAGCGGCACCAGCAGCCGGTAGCGCGGCGCGCTGGGCCGGTGCTTGTGCGTCGAGTAGCACGCGCTCGCGTAGTCGCTCAGCAGCGTGTAATCCTGGTAGAAGTGCTCGGGCGCGAAGTCCAGGTCGAACGACAGTATCGAGCGCCCGGTGACGGTGTGGCTTCTGCGCTTCCCGTCCTTCAGCGTCCCGCCCACGAACCCGCCCACGTCCTTGATTTTGTCCTGGTCTGCCTTGCTCGCCGCGCTGTATTCCGCGTAGGTCTCCGGCGTTCGGACCGGCGTCGCCAGCTTCTTCAGCAGGTGCGACCACATGACCCGCTTGTTCTTCCATTTGGTGTCGAATCGGTTCCGGCCCGTGCTGATCCACAGCTCGCCGTCATGCTTCAGCCTTGGCCCCGGCTCGAGCTTCGTGATATTCCCTGCGCTCATTGCGGCTCAGTCCCTTCCGCTGCCTCCCCGTAGACCCTTCGCTTCCGGCGCTGGCCGCGGAAGTCGATATTGTGGTCCTCCACGAATTCCGCGAACTTCTCCGCCTCACTCGCCGGGCTGAGCCGCCCGTCTCTGTAGCCTTGGTTGTAGGCCTTGTGCGTCTCATAATCAAGCTTGTCCCGCCAGGCGCTTTCCTTCAGGTGCTCATTCTCGCGCCGCAGCTGTGCCGTCTGAGTCCTCACGGCCCATTGCGTATAGCCCAGCACGCCGCCCCCGGCGGCGACCCCGAGCGCGAACAGCGCGACCCCTCCAATAACGCTCATGTGTCCCTCCTGTTTTCGGTTGTCTGCCTGGCCGCCATGTCGGTCATACGGTCGAACCCGCGCTGTATGAGTGCCCACGTGAAGCAGGTCAGAACCAAAAGCCCGGTTGTCGTCATCGCGGTGGCGACCAGATGGTACAGGCCCCAGATCAGACAGCTGATAATCGTCATGTCTCTCGCCTTTCAATCCTTCATGTAGTAGTCGCATTCATATGTCCCGCCTTTCAGCGGCAGCCCCGGCGCCCATTCGATCGGCTCGGCCATCATGGCGTCGATGTCCCGCGCCGCGTCTGTGTCGGTGCGCGGAACGTCCACGATCATTTCGTCGTGCACATGCGCCACCACGTTATAGCCGCGGTCGGTCGCCTCGATCAGCTTGGCGGCCAGGCAGTCCCGCGCCGTCGCCTGCACCAGGTTTTCGGTCAGCTTCCCGCCGTAGGTCTTCAGCGTCCCCCAGGTGTGCGTCTCCTGGTCGACGCCGTAGTACTGTACCTCATCGCCGTAAGCGCCCTCGCAGACCCGCGCGCCCCAGTAGGCGATGGCGCGGCCGCTCGGCAGCCGGGCGAACAGTATGCCGTCCTTGAAGTAGTAGGCGACGTTGTGCCTCAGCTTCACGGGGCGTTTTTCTATGATCGCGGTCTTCGCCGCGCGCTCCAGTTTCTTCCAGAGCGCCGTGATGTTCGGCGACGCTTCGCGCCATTGGTCGATAATTGGCTTAATCTCGGCATCCGGTATGACGCCGCCCTTGTCCATCGACCTGATCGCGCCCACGCCGCCGCCGTAGCCCAGCGCCAGCTCCGCCACCTTCCCCTGTTGCCGCAGGTGGGCGTTCCGCCCGTGCTTCTCCACGGGCACCCTGAACATTCTGGACGCCGACGCGCAGTAGATGTCGCCACCGTTATTGAATACGTCCAGCCGCCAGGCCTCGTCGGCAAGCCACGCGGTCACGCGGGCCTCGATGGCCGAAAAGTCCGTCACCACGAACCGGCAGCCCTCTGAGGGGATGAACGCGGTGCGCACCAGCTCCGACAGGATCGGCGCGGGCTCGCCATACAATAGCGCCAGATCGTCAAAGTTCCCCGCCGCCACCAGGGACCGGGCGACGTCCAGGTCTGGGATGTGGTTTTGCGGCAGGTTCTGCAGCTGTACGACCTTCCCTGACCAGCGGCCCGTCCGGTTCGCGCCGTAGAACTGCAGCATCCCGCGGACGCGGTCGTCGGGGCACGCGCTGCTCAGCATCGCCGTGTATTTCTTCGTTGAAGTCTTCCCAAGTGCCCTGCGGATCTCCAGCACGCGCCGCACCCGTGGCGGGTACAGGCTCACGCTGAGGGCCGCGTCTACGGATGCCTTCGTGAGGTTCGTTCCGACGGCCGACGCGCCGTTCCGAATCAGCCATTGCTTGAGCTGCGGCAGGCTGTTCGGGTTGTCAAGTCCCGTCAGCGCACGGGCCTCCTCCTTCAGCGCCTCCTGGCGTTTCTCGTCGTATTCCACGATCTTTTCAACAAAGGGCCGGTCGATCCGTATGCCCCGATCGCAGATGATCTGATCCACCGACCATAGGCGCTGTTCCGACGCGCCCGGCGTGAATTTCCGGAGCCGCGCCCGGATCGCCTGTTCCGTCACCACGTCCTGGAGGTTATATTCGCAGAACAGGCGCCACTTCGCCGGGTCGTGCCGCGGGAAGTTCCGCGTCCGCCCGCCGTTCGATTTCGTCGCCGCCACGGGCTTGCAGAAGTACTGAATCAGCGCCTTGCCGGTCCTCAGCTTCTTCTCGTCCTCCAGGAGCCCGATCGCGTCGCCGACGTCTGCCAGCGACCTGGGCAGGCCCACCGTCGCGGCCAGCACCGCCGTGCACCGCCACTGATCCGGGTCGCATTCGACTCCGTAGTGCGCCGCCAGCGTCGTCCGCTCGAAGTTCGCGTTATAGGCCGTCTTGATGATCGCGGGGTCGGTCAGCGCCGCGAGGAATGCGTCCTCGTCGCCGTCAAGTGGGTCGATCTCCGGATCCACCAGCGCGAGCTGCTCCCCGTCGATCCCGGCCGCAGTGAGCACACCGGGGCGGGTCGCGAAGCGCCGCGGCATGAACGACCTTGGCTTCTCCTCGTCGCTGAACTGGTAGGCGACGAGGATCAGCTCAAAGTCGGGCGCGTTGACGTAGGCGTATACGCCGTTGTCGATGTCCGCCGAGGAGTAGCTCTCCACGTCGACGGCCATCTCCCGCCTATCCAAGCAGATCATCGTCTTCCAGCTCGTCGTCATCGTCGAAATCCTCGGCCGCGCTCGCCGCGCTGCCGCCGATCCGCTCGCCATCCTCCAGCTTTTGCACGTTGTTCAGCAGGCAGCCGACGCCCTTGCCCTCGTTGTTGTACGGGAAGAACACCAGCGTCGCCCGCACGTAGCAGCCGGGGTATACCTCCTCCGCGTCGTAGATGTCGTCGCGCTCCAGGTCGACCACCTGTGGCTTGCGGCTCGTCTTCGCGGTCAGGTAGTAGCAGCCCTCATAGTTGGAATCGGGCTCCTCCATCGCGTCGCCGTCGTTCAGCGGGCCCTTGTACGAACCGGGCAGCTTCCCGCCCCACAACCGGGTCTTGCCGTCGTTTTTCGCGGCCTCGATCGCCTTCTTGATGCAGCCGATCGTGTCCCTGTCCTCCTTGTCGATCAGAAACCGCGCCTGGTACTTGTCGCTCTTGTCGTACTTCTCGAACAGGTGAACGTAGCAGATGCGGACCTTGCCGGTCTTGACCTTCGTCTCGGTCATCAGCTTCGCAACATACTTCTTGGCCATTGTGTTTTTCCTCCTCAATCGTCAAATTCGGTCTTCGCCTGGTTGAACGCCGGCCGCCGGTCGCTCTCCGGCGCCAGCTTCGGGTCGCCCGCCGGCTTCACCACCAGGCTCCCGAGGATCGCCTTGAATTGCTTCTTTCCCATTAGCTTTTCCATCTCGGTGATGCCGATCAGGCTCGCCGTGTACAGCAGATCCTTGCTGTACCCCGCGCCTACCGCTGCCGCGACCACCTGATCCTCGTCAGTGAACCGCCTGTTGCTCCGCCCTTCCACGATCTTCCAGCCGGGAATCGCGTGCCCGGTCTGGATTTCGCCCAGCGCGTAGCTGTTCAGCGCCTTCGCCCACTTTTGCAGCGCGTCGGCGCGGCTCAGCGCGTCCGACAGCTCTTCGTCCGTCAGCAGCGCCGGGTCCTTCCCGCTGTGCCGCTCCAGGGCCAGTATGTACTCGGCCCGCGCCCTGCACGCGCCAGCGCCGGGGCAGAAGTGCGAGGCGCACCACTCGCCGGGATGATAGGGCGGCTCGTCCAATGTCGCCAGCTCTGCCGCCGGCTTCACCACCGCCCCGGCCCATTCCCGCAGCGCGTCCACCGCCATCTCTTCCTCCGTCACGCTGTCCAGGCGCGGCTGATAGATCACCATCTTTACGCGGTCGAAGTCGTATACCAGGTTGTATGCGTTGATCGCGCCGATCGCGTACAGCCGGATCTGCGGGTTGTCCTTCGCCGAGACGGGTACGCCCTTCCCGTACTTCAGGTCGATCACGGTCACGCGCCCGCCGCCGATGATCACCACGTCGCTGGTGCCGAAGCCCCCGGGCACAACGTCTGAGAAGTCGACGCGCTGCTCCGTCAGCAGCACCGCCGCCGGGTCCCTTGCCAGCGATTCCTGATACTCTCGGTTGACATAGTCGATATAAGGGTCGATTGTCTGAAGCATGTTCGTAAAGGTATCAGAAAGCTCCGGATGCGCGCTGTAGAAGCTGGTGACCTGCGCTTCAATCGCGTCCAGCGCCTCGCGCCGCGCCCCTTCGATGAGTGCTGCCGCCAGCGCGTGCGCCAGCGTGCCCTCCTCCGCCGCCGGCGTCGTCGTCGGCGGGAAAAGGCTCGCCATGTGGACGGAGCCGGGGCAGTGGATCCACCGATCAGCAGACGACGCCGAAAAGGTCGAGTGCTTAGCCATCCCCGAGCGCCTCCCTTGCCTTCTCCAGCACAGACTTGTAATCGGCGGGCTTCAGCTTAGTGAAGTTGTCCGCGCCGTATTCGTTGAGGATCGCCTTCACCGCGTCGCGCTTCCCGGCCTTGATCAGCCTGTTCAGCGCCGCGCGAACGTCGACATCCTTTGGCTCTGCCTCAGCGGGCGTCTGATGAGCCTCAGAGGCCGCTTCCGCCGGGTCGGGGGATTTGCCCGCCTTCTTCCTCGCGCCTGCCTTCGCCCTTCCCGGCGCGTCCTCCGCGGGCGTCTCCGTCGATTCCTGGCCTTCTGGTTTCACTAACCCCGGCGCATCCCCCGCAGGTCCTTTGCCTTCCCCTTTAGGGGAAGGTGGCGCGCCAGCGCCGGATGAGGTCGTCTTCTCCCCTGTCGCCGCGGCCTTCAGCTGCCTGCATATCTCTTGCTTGAGCTCGTCCAGTATGTTCTCCCGGTCCCGCTGCTCCAGGATCGCGCACAGGCGGTCCAGCGCGGGAATCTCAATGGTCAGTGTCATGCTCATGATTTATCCTCCTGTCTCGTCTTCGGCGTCATACTCCAGCGGGACGCGGTCCGTCAGGATCAGGTCGTCCACGCTGTCGAAAACGCACGGTCGAATGTCGATCAGGCTCTGGGCGTCGTACAGGTCCATGATGCTCAATTGGCCGTTTGCCCTGGCGATCCGCAGTGCCTGCAGCTGCTCGGCCATGCCTCCGCGCATCAGCCTGCCCCAGATCCTCGGTTCGATCTGCCGCAGCACCGCCATTTGATTGTCGGCGAACGCGATGCCCGTCGCGCAGCCGAAGCAGCCGTTGCGCTTGACCTTCTTCACGTTGCCGGCCCTGTCTGTCCAGGTCCTTTCGTAAAGGCTGGAATAGGGCACGTTGAAGCGGTGTATGTACTCCCAGATGTCGTCGTCCGTCCATATCCCCAAGGGATTGCAGTGCCAGAACGGATCAGTTTTTGGCAGGTGGTCCCTGTGCCGTCCCTGGAAAAGCTCGCCGCGCGTGCAATAGCTTGTCATGCGGCTCCGGCTCTCCGCGGCCATCAGGCCCTTGAAGACCACGTCCACATCGTGCGCGGCCTGTTCGCGCTCGCTGGGCTCTTTCTTCAGCAGCTTGCAGCAGTGCTGGGAGATTTTCACTTGTCTGAGCAGGTCGTAG
This sequence comes from Oscillospiraceae bacterium, assembly GCA_017631545.1. Lineage (GTDB taxonomy): Bacteria > Bacillota > Clostridia > Oscillospirales > Oscillospiraceae > Lawsonibacter. The sequence continues at coordinate 20,420 of JAGBTC010000043.1, read as the reverse complement.
TATTCCAGCAGCTCCGGCTTCTCCGACACCGACGCGCTGTACTTGAGGAAGCAGTCGATGTTGATGCGGTGGGCGTCCAGCTTGCAGGCGCTCTTTCCGAGGATGGGAAAACCGTACTGGTCGACGCACCACCAATAGTTCATCGTCGTCCCCTTGCGCCAAACCAGATTGCGCGCGCGGAAGTCCGCCCACATATCCGGCGTGGCCGCGTCCTCCAGCGTCTCGGTACTCTTCAGCTTCCCGTCGTCCTTCAGCACCTCGGAAAGCCTGCCTTCGCTTTCCAGCCATAACAGTGTCTCGCGTTGGGCTTTGTACTTGAGTCCGTCGCGCTCCAGCTTCGCCGGCCGCGCTTCCACAAATCTGTCGCCAAAGCGCGACCGCCCGAACTCGCGCGCAAACCGAAGGCTCTCAGGGTACTCGACGCCGGTGTTGCCGAAGATGCACAGCGGCCGCTCGTCCGGAAAGAAGCGGAGGATCAGGTCGGCCAGCACCGTCGAATCCTTGCCGCCGCTGAACGCGATGGCCTGCCGGTGTCTGGATACCTCAAACCCCTTACCGATCCATTCCACCGCCCGGCCGACCTTCTTCTCGAGGGGCCAGGCCTGGAATTCTGGTAACTCTGCGTACTTCATGGCGCTTCACCTCACGGTATCGGCGGCATGTACGCGCGTGTCCAGTCGCTTTAGCTTCTTTAGCTCCCAGCGCCGCACCGCCTCGGAATTCACGAAGATGATCTCCAGCTGATCCAGCATGATGCGGACGTCGGCCATCTCCTCGGCGATGTTGTCCGGGTCCACATCCTTGGCGATCGCCTGGATCAGCTCGGCCAGCTCTTCGATGGCTTTCACCATCTGACACGCGCTGCCATACTTGTCGATGGCTGCCGTCAGTATCTGTCGTCTCACGTTATCCATGGCCGTTCAGTGTGCCCCTCCTCGCTGCAGCTCGATCACACGCTCCACTTCCTCCCCATGCGCCGCTGCCGGGCCAGCTCGTCGATCTGCTTCGGCTGCTGGATGTACGCGGCGATGCTCCGCACGTCCACCATCTCGCCGCCGCAGGCCAGCGCCAGCCGGCCATCGTCCAGCATGTTCTTGATCTTGCCGGTGCTGCAGCCGAGGATCTTCGCCGCCACGGTGCGCTTGCACACCTCGCCGTAGCGCTCCAGCATGTCGGTCAGTCGGTCAGGCATGGCAGGGCACCTCCTTTCTTCCCAGCTTCACCACCAGGCGCTCGTCTCCGCGAAAGATCGGCCCGATCCGCACTACGCGCATCTCGCCGTACAGCCGCGTCACGTCGTCAAGGATCGCGCTGTCCTGAGGGTCGAAGTCAATGCGGGTGTCCACCCGCGGGGTTATGGGAGCGTAAACGGTGATCCGCTTCACCTCTACAAGCTCCAGCAGGTCGTTCAGTGTTACCATGATTGTCCTCCTCTCACTTTGCCTTGTACGGATCCACGATGATGCTGATGGCCGCCCTCTCCCGCGTCTCCGGGCGGTACATCTCCCCGAATACCGCGGTCACATCGCCGAACAGGTATTCCCCGGGGACGGCCTTGTCCGCTTTGCCGGCAGGCCCCAGGTACCCGCCGTTTGATGACTCGCACTCCTGCGCGATCCAGATCACGGTCGTGCCGGAGATCACATTCAACAGATTGATGAGCTTCATTCCGCAGCCACCTCCCTGACATTGGCGTAGAGCGCCTCGGCGTATTCCTTCGCTGCTTTGAGTGTGTGCTTCTCGACCACCTCAACGCCGTCCTTGTGGACGAAGTAGCTGGTAAAGCTCCAGCTTCCTGCCCGGTTCGCGTGCGGTATGGGGCGCTTCCGGCTCTCGACTGTGTACGGCGTCCCCTCCAGGCGATAGGTGATCGTCGTGGCCCCAGACCCGGTCACCCTCTTTTCGATCTTGATCCACTTCACTCTGCATCTACCTCCCTGGTGATAATGTTCCCGCGCTCGTCGTGTTCCGGGCCGGTTCCGGTCCAGCGGTACTCGTTGCTGGGACCGATCAGGGTCCTGTTCAGTGAGTGCGTAGCCTCAGCGTTGCACATAGCCCATACGCGCAGCTGCCGCGCGTCCACGATGGTCAGCAGGTCGTTCAGTGTGATCTTGTTCATCCCTCCTCACATCCCCTGCGTCAGCAGCCGGAAGGTCTCGCGTCCCTTGGGCGTCACCATCGTCTGCGTCCCTGCCCATGCCGTCTTCTCGTTGGTGCACTCCTTGACCTCGAAAAGGTCCTCGTGCTTCCCCGCGTAGGGCATCAGCTTGCCCTTCTGGTCGCGGTAGATGTACTTCCGGTCGATCAGCCAGCGGATGAAGGCCTTTTCCTTGACGCCCAGCTGTTTCGCGGTCTCCCGGAAGCTGGTCAGCAGGTTCCGGTCCACCAGCTGGTCGAAGTAGTCGGCCTTCGGGGCCATGATCTGCGTCTCCACGGTCAGTCGGGAGTTATTGGCGGTCAGCTCACGGTTCTTCTGTTCCAGTCTTCGGATGGTGTCCTCGGCGATCACGTGCGCCCGGGCCATGATCTCGTCCGGCGTCATGCTGGGCTCCGCGTGGATGTACCCTCCAGTCTTCCGGATGGCCGGGAGCACCTCGCTTGTCACCCAGCGCTTGAACTGTCTCGCCGTCGGAAGGTTGCTCCGCAGCACCAGACTGTACAGGCCGGACTCGTTGATGATGGTTAATCCGCGGTTAGGCACATCACCAGGAACGAAATTGACGGGAAAGACTTCATTGGGAAGATGGTTTTCAATGGTCGCGATTTCCGACCTTTGAAGAATGCGTTTGTCGTCTTCGTCTACGTGGGTAAGCAGCGCGTCCTTAGTGTTGCTGTAGCCGAGGATCTCTGCCACGTCCTTGCCGACGAACCAGGGTTCGCCGTCGCGTTCGATCACGCGAATCTGTCCGAACTGGGTGTTCTCGAAAATCTTGATCTCGTTCATGTGTTGCCCTCCTTATGCTGATTACTCGCGTTTATGCGAGTTCTTGGTCAAAAAAAATCTGTTGCATCTTCTCAGCGGATAGGTTCAGCAGCTTGGACAAGCGGTCAACCTCATCAACCGTAAATTTTGTGCTCTGCTGGAATCGGCGATATATGGTGGCACGATCACAGCCCAGCGTGTCCGCAACCTGGTCAATAGATATACTCTGATCTTTCAGGGCGGTCTTCAGCTTTTCGATATTAACCATTTCGGCCCTCCTTTCTCGCATTTCTGCAATTTATGGCAAAATTATACTCGCAAAAATGCGAGTTGTCAAGGTTTATTTTTGCATTTTTGCATATTTTGTCAATGAAAAGTGTTGCATATTTGCGATAATTCCGGTATAATGGGCCAAAGGGGTGGTATGAATGACGGTAGGGGAAAGGATTAAAGCCCGTCGAAAGACGTTGGGTTTAAGTGCAGAGGATATCGCGGAGCGTATAGGGAAGTCCGCAGCCACGATATACCGGTATGAAAAAGGGGACATAAAATCTGTGGACTCGACTATAATCGTACCTCTATCTGAAGCACTTTCCACGACACCCGCGTACCTTATGGGCTGGTCGGATGATCCGCTTGATTATGATTCTATGGACTCTTCAGACATCGACCCGGAGGTGGTGCGTGAGTTGGGGAACGACCCCGAAAAGCTCTACGCCTATCGCAAGGCATTAGCCGCAGATCAGGAGCGAACGTCTTTCGAGATGTCACTACCCTCCAACGTCCGCCCAATCTCAGCCCTGCACCACCAGCGCGTCCCGATGATCGGCAGAGTGGCAGCTGGTGAGCCGATCTACGACCCGGAGGATGCTGGCGTCTACGTCGACAGCCCTGTCAAGGCCGACGCGGCGATCACCATCCAGGGCGACAGCATGGAGCCCACCTATCTGGAGGGCGATGTGGTCTATATCAAGTGCGTCCCGGACGTACCCGAAGGCGCGGTGGCCGTGGTCTTCCTGGACGACGAGGCGACCATCAAGCACGTCTACAAGCGCCCCACCGGCCTGACGCTCTGGAGCGACAATCCGGCACACATGCCCTTCCAGATCGAATATGAGGACTATGCCCGTGTCCGGGTCTTCGGCGTCCCTGTCGGGTTTACTCGGATATTCAGGTCGCGTACAGGCGGCAGAATACAAAGGAAGGAGATTCCGCATGCTAAAGCCAACAGTTGAAAAGCATTTTGAATTGCTGGATAAGATAATGAAAACCAAGGATCAGGATACGCTTCAGGCGTTCTGCGAGATCGATGCTTCAATAGCTGCACAGTTTAAGGTCGAATGGTACGATCAATTCCCGTATGATCATAAACTGCCGCGCTATCCGGCTTTTCAAAAACTGGCGATCATCCATGAGAAAGCTGGCAATTACCCTGCGGCAATAGCCATATGCGAAAAAGCAATATCCTTGGGGTTTGATAATGACGGGACAAAGGGCGGTATGAGTGCGCGGTTAGAAAGACTAAAGAAAAAGCTTGTAAAATAAAAACGCCCCCTGCCCAGGAACCGCCTTCCGGGCAGGGGCTCTCCACACCGAACGACCAAGTACGGGAGGAGGTTACTGTAATTATACCACAATCTCCCGTCAAAATGCAATAGGGAGATGATTTTATGCCCAAGCGCAAAACCCCGTACCGCTCCAAAGTGAAGGTTGGCGTGGATCAGGACGGCAAGCCCGTCAACAAATGGATCCAGGGCCGCACCCGTGCGGAGCTGCAGGCCGCGCGCGAGGCTGTAATCGCCAAGTACATCACCGGCAAAGCGCTGGCAGAGGATCGTCTGTTCGGCGATTATGCCTCTGAGTGGTATCGGATCCGGAAGGCGCCCTTCGTCTCGGCCAGCTCCCGGGAATCCTACCGCACCGCCCTCAACAAGGACCTGTTTCCCGTCCTCGGTGAGAGGATGATGCGCGCCATCTCCTCGATGGACCTGCAGCAGATCCTCAACGCTCACGCTGGCCAAAGCGCGACGAAGATCACGATCCTGCTGGCGACGCTGCGAGGGGTGTTTCGCAGCGCCCTGGCCGACAGGCTGATCGACACCGATCCCACAAAAGCCCTGATCCGCCCCGCCGCCGCGTCTGCCAAAGAAAAGCCTGCCCTTACGCCGGAGCAGCGCGCCGCGCTGGAAGAGGTTTGCCGCACGCACCCACAGGGACATTACCTCGCCCTCATGTACTATTTGGGATGCCGCCCCGGAGAGGCACGTGGCCTGAAATGGGGAGATATCGGCTGGAAGCGCGCCCGCGTTCACATCGAGCGCGACATCGACTATAAGGATAAAGCCCGCCCCGGCGCGTTGAAAACCAAAGCCAGCGCGCGCGAAGTGCCCTTTCCCATGGCGCTCCGCGCCATCCTGGAGCCCTTGCGAGGCCTGCCCGACACCTACATCGCCCACGGCGATAAAAGCTCCTACAGCCCTCTGGCGAAGGCTCCGGCGGAGCGTTTGTGGACAGAGCTTATGCTGCATGCCGGTATGGTCGCGCCTGCCGAAGCGGAAAACCATTATACGCAATACGACATTCGCCACACCTGGCGCGCCACGATCACGCCGCATACCCTCCGACACAATTATATAACCCTGTGTTGGGAGCACGGTCTGGATCCCTATGAGACGATGAAGCTGGTCGGACATACATCCATCAAAACGACGATGGACATTTACACCCACCTCTCCGAGGCGCAGCTGGCGAAGACAGCTGTCAAACTCGACGACATGTTTGCCGGCAGGCCCTCCGCCACACCCTGGCGCCCGCACGATCATGCAACTTTTGTGCAACTCGCGGACCAAAACAAATAAAAACAGCCGCTCACAAATCCCCGTAAAATCATGCATTTGTGAGCAGCTGTAATCGCTTTCCTATAACTTTTAATCAGGGTGTCCGGAGTTCGAATCTCCGATGGGTCACCACGTAAAACCCCCGAAAACACGGCGTTTTCGAGGGGTTTTTGTTTTTCGATTGATGCAAAGTTGCAATTACATTGCAACTTTTATGCAACTTCTACTCCTCCACCTCCGGCAGCCCCGCCACGCTGGTCAGCAGGCTCAGGATGCCCGCCAGCAGGCTCGCGCTGCCGACCATCAGCCAGTTGACGTCGCTCATCACCGCCGCCGTTGCGATGGTCGCCGCGGCCGTCTGGGCGACGGTCTTGAGGGCCCGCACGCCCGCGGCCTTGAACCACTTCTTCCAGTCACGCATGTCGCTTCACCTCTCTATTTCTCGATCAGGAACTTCTGGATCTCGTCGAAGCTCGCCTTCAGCTGTTCGTCGCTGTTGCCGTGGATCTCGTGCGAGAGCATCGCCATGAGCGCCCGCATGATGATCCTGTTCGATTCCTCCAGCTCGTTCAGCCGTTCGTGGTCGCGCTTCAGCTTTTCCTCGTGCTGCTTTACCTGCTCTTCCAATGTGCTCACCGGCGCGTTCTTCCTGCGCTTCTCCTCTCTGTGCGTTTTTACCGCCGACATGACGGTGTTGTACACGCCGATCAGCACCAGCGCCGCCGCCATCAGACCCACGAGCTTCTCAAACGTGATGCCGCCCATGCTCATACACCGCCTTTGTGATTGCTATGATCCCCAGAATCACCGCCCACGGCGCGATCACCGTGAGCGCCCGCCAGGCCCGGCAGAGGATCAGGTCCGCCCGGGCGACGGCGATCAGCACGCCCATGTGTCAGCCCTCCAGTCTGCTGTACTTCCCGGACACCCATCCGTTCTGATTCTTGAAAATCACCAGGTGCCAGCCGTCCGCGCTCGTCTGGCCCTGATACGGCAGCACATCGCCCTCGTGCGCGACGCCCAGCTTGGCTCCCCGCGTGTTCGGCGCGGTTCTGACATAGCAGTTGCCCCCGACGATGCGAACGTCCCGGGGATCGTCCACTGGCGCGTCCAGACGGTCCAGCGCTTCCTCCATGACGGCCCGCGTCGGCGCGTCGTACACGCCCGTCTCCGCAAGCCCGTGCGCCCGCTGGAAGGCCTCGACGGCCTGCTCTGTACAGTCTCCGAACTCGCCGTCCGCGCCCCACTTCCCGCATGAATAGCCGAGTTTGATCAAATTCTGCTGAAGCTGCTTCACGTCCGCGCCCTCGTCGCCGTTGCGCAGGTCGCGCTGACCCACGGGCTCCTCGGGGATCTCGCAGTCTCCGCAGCCGTCCTCGTCGCTGTAGGAGATCATGGACGCGGGGAGCTTCCCCCACTTCGCCCAGCCCCCGGCGCTCACGTCCCGGCGCCGGCAGTCGTAGTCAAAGCCCTTCATCTCGACCACGATCCCGCCCCCGACGTGGACGCCGATGTGCCCGGGCTTCCACACCACGATGCCGGGAATGTCCGGCATGGTCTTGATAGGCCCCGTCTGTGGGCACAGCGCGATCATGCCGTTGGCGCTCACGTCCGGGCAGTGGTTGCTCGCGTACTTGCTCGGGCCCTCGAACACCCCGCCCGACCAGAAGAAGCTCTTGATCAGGCCCACGCAGTCGGCGCACCACTTCCCCGCCGCAATGTCCCGCTCGTAGCCCGACGCCCGATCGGCGGTGTAGTGGTTCGGGTACTGCCGCTTCTTCGATTCGTACAGGGATCGCGTACACTTGTATCCGCACGTCCCGTACCAGTAGACCCATTTGGTCTTGTAGACCTTCTCGCAATGGGCCGCGAGCTGTCTGCCTGTCAACATGAAATCATCTCCTTTTGGTTCGTCAACCACAAGCGCACATTATCAGTTTTCGATAAACTGAATATACTTAAAGTCAGCGGCATTATTAATTATGATGCTATCGACAATATCACCGATAATATTCGCCATGTACTTATACGCTGCCGCAGAATAATGGTTGCTTGTGTTATTCTGCTGAATAAAGCCGCTGGGCGAAAGGTAAATATCGCTATAATCAGCGGACAAGTCAATCAAGTAGCAATTTGTGAAGTGTTCACAGATTGCCCTGACTGCGACATTGTATGCTTCCCTCGTTGTTGAGCTTGCGCCCAGCGGGTCGGTGAATAGGAAGAATTTAGCATCCGGGACAAGTTCTTTCATGCGCTGGATTATGCCGCCGTAATTCCCATAGTATGTATCCGCATTGTTATGGTAGTCCGAATCGTCAATGTCTGCAATCGTGCCGATAGGATACGAATGGTTCGCGTCATTCTGCCCAAGCCCGATAAAGTATGCCTTGCAGAGTTTATCGCTCTGCGAAGCCATCCCGTATCCCCTTGTAGCATCATCAATCCATGAAGCGCAAGTTGCACCACCTCGAGAAAAGTTATACCCTGTTATGTCTGCTTCACGGCACATAAACTGGAGCCACGAATATTCGTACATATCTGCCCCTTCGCCACCGGGAGTAAAGCATTCACCGGATGCAAGCGAGTCACCGATCACACCGACAACATCAAAAGCCGCATACAAATGCTTTTGATAATCATTTGTTGATGCCGGAATGTCTGATGTAAATGCGATCTCACGCCATCCGCTCCATGAAGTATAGCGTGTCCTTACCCACATCCGATGGCTATTGAGCGTTTCTTCGATGGCAATTTGCGTGCCAAATGTAATTGCCGATTTGACGGTATTGATTGTCATGATCAAGCCATAAAATGGTGTGACCGGGAAATGTGCCATCGTTGGAGTAATTTCTTCCGTCCACCCGAAATGGTACCCCGCAACGGTGTTTACCGGGATCGTGTCGCAATCCCTTAATGCGACCGGTGTTTCGGCATAAGTCAAATTATCGTATATATAGATGATGTCTGTATCCTTTACTATTTTCTGCCATCTGCTCCATGAAGTATAGCGCGTCCTGTAATACAGCTCTCTGGTTGTGCTGTTGTAATTTATCGCAAACTGGACACCCCATGCAGCCGAATCCCAGCCTTTTAAATTATTGATCGTGATTACTTGTCCCGAGAATGGCGTTGTCGGGAAATTTGACATTGCCGCTGTTATTTCTTCCGTCCATCCAAAATAATAAGATACCACGGAATTGCTCGGTAAATTATTAAGGTTCTTGAATAACGGATTCAGGTTCGCATATACCTCATGTGGATATACTTTAATCGTGTCACTCATGGACACAAGCGGGGATATAAACGCATCGTTTTTACTGCTTGTCAATGAGCACAAGCGGATGTAATATGCTTTTTGCGCATTTACAGAGAAGTTTTCGAGGTTGATGGAAAGCACATACGGCCTTGTGGTGCCAGAGTTTCTATATGCCCCAATGACAGCTTGGTCTTTGTCGAAGATACAAATCGCGGCGTGATCCAATATATCTGCTATCACCACAAGGCTCGAATACTGCCAAATCGGGATATAGTTGGAAACTGAATATTGCTCATGCTCAGCAGTAGTCCCGCTTGTGGTCTGATACACTCCATCAGTCCATGTTAGATCGAGCGATACCAATTCGCTCACCGAGCGCTTCAGTCCTGTAAGCTCGCCGCCCGCAGTGACCGCAATTTTACTGGTGTTATCCCACGTGACGTTCGCCGCATGATTAGCCGTCAACTTGTACAGAAGACCATCCGAAGGATTGATCACATACTGACCCGCACTGTATACAGTTGCCGCATTAAACTCAGGTGCGATGTCTGCCCGGGTGATTCCCTCGTTAAACACCCGGAGTGTTGTCTCAGTGTTTAATGCGCTCTTCAAATCAGCCAGTTCTCCGCCTGCAGTGACAAGAACCTTGCTCGTGTTTGCCCACGTGACGTTTGCCGCATGGGCGGCAGTCAGCCTGTACAGAAAACCATCCGAAGGATTGATTACATACTGACCCGCGCTGTAAGCGGTTCCAGCGTTAAAATCGGGCGCGATATCTGCCCAGATGATGCTATCGTTGAATGCCCGAACTGTTGCTTCGTTGATTAGTTCGCCGCCCGTAGTGACTTGCACTTTGCTGGTGTTTGCCCATGTGACGTTCGCCGCATGGTCAGCAGTCAGGCGGTAGAAATTGCCGTCCGTATAGGTCACATACTGGCCCGCAGTGTACGTCTGAGTCGCGTCAAACGCCCCGGCGAAATTGTGCAGCGCACCGGAGGCCGCTGCGACCGCCGCCGCCGTCGCTGTCTCCATCGCGTCAATCTCCGCGAGGAGCTGGGTCAGGTCGGGAATCGGAGTGCTCGGCTGGATGGCGTTGCCTGTCTGAGTGCTTACAACAGTGCCATAGGCTACAACCAGCGTCGTTACGTTGCTGCTGCTCACCCAGCAGACGGCAATCTGTATCGGCCCTTCAATCGCGCAGCACTGCTGATCAAGGACGACATACGCCAGATTGCCGTCAATCGTGCCGGTCAGGCTGACGGTATTCCCATCGGAACGGACGACCTTGCCAACGCAGGAGCCACCAAGGGTAACGCTCGCGCCATTATTGGTCACCCGCGCACCAACGAGCAGGCCCTTCGCGTCGCCCTCGCCGACCATCGCCCGCAGCGGCAGCGGGTCATTGCTCCGGTTCGTGAGCTCGACATCGTAGATATTCACAAACTGTGCCATTATTTGCCCCCTTCATTGGTTGTCGGGCCGTAGTTATAGACAGTGGTCTCGCCGCCGAGAGATGTCCCGCCCGGCTCAGGTTCGGATGCCATGCGCTGAATCTGCGCCTTCAGATCTTCGATCTGCTTGTCTTTCGCTGCCTTGTCGTTTTTCAAGCCGGTTCGCAGCGCTGCCATTTTCGAAATCATGTCCGAAAACAGGGTGCAGAACCCTGCATAATTCCCGGAAATAAGCGCCTTGAATAGCCCATACATCTCCTCGATGATGCTGTCCAGCAGTTCTTCGCTCGTATACATATGCCCTCCTGTTATTATGACGCAGGTGCAGGCCTGCCGAGATAGTAAAGCGTTTTTGTGGTTACGGTATGGCTGCCGTTGGTGCGGCTCATAATGGCGTATCCACCTTGAGTACCCCTCGGTGTCAGATCGCTTTCGGACGAAGAATACAGGAAGCGGCGCGGGGAACTCAGGTTTATTGTCGCGTCCGTAATAGACACCGAATCAACGACCGTCGCGGTTTGCCATGAAACGGCATTACGATCCATAATCAGCTCCGTGCCCGCCAAGGATATTGACCCACCGGGGTACAACGACAAAGTGCCAACGTCTATCGCTGTAGCCGAAATTTTGGATACACGTGCCAAACCGGTGAGCAGTTGTGTGATCGTCGTAGTGCCGTCAAGCGTGATATGGTCGGCGCTGATTAGCACGCTGCTCCCGGCATCGTTAATTGCCAGCACTATCTGTGCCGCCTTGATTCCGTTCGCATCAACCACTAACGCAATCCTGTCCTTGTTCTGCTGGATCGTGCTCCACATCTGTTGCGAACCGGCTGCAAATATAGGATTGCCGTTTTCGTCCGTCATGATGCTGCCGTCCGGGTTAAGCCTGACGCCGCTGCCGGTGACAATTGTCTGGATCATGTCGCTGCTGATGCCGATTGCCGCATACGCTAACAGCAGGTTCTCCTCCGTTTGCTCCATGTCGCGCTGCCATGCCCGGAGGCTGATCTGGTACATGCTCGCCTGCATCTGGGTCTCAAACTCGTATATCTGGTTATCCTCGCCGCCGCCGCCACCGCGACCACCACCACCGCCGCCGCCACGGCTTGCCTCGTCAGTCTCGCGCTGCATGTATACGATGTTCGGGATATACGCCCCGATGGTTACCCTTGTCGCCGTTGGGTCGAGCAGATCCACCGTCAGGCGGATGATTTCTTTCTGCAGCTTTTCCCCGGTCGGCCTTACGTCGATAATCGCCAAATCGTGCAGCACAATCGGCTGGTCGTGATAGCCCATCCGGTACAGGTCGCGGACCTGACAATCTATTGAGACATCAGGAGCGCTGGACTGCTTCAGCGCCTCCCACGATTTCTCCAGCAGCACTTCAGCGTCGTCGATATTGCTGTTCTGGTAGTAGCCAAATCGGTTCCTGCCGTTCCTGCCGTACAATGCCTTTGCGGTCGGGTCTTCCAAATACGTCTGCCCCGAAGGTTTAGCGGGATGGTCTGCCGTTGCCGTCCATACCACATCCGCGAAAGTCAGTATCTCCGTATCATCTCCGCTGGAGTCCTCCACGCGCCCGCCATAGCCGTAAATCGCCGTGATGACGTTCGTGTCGTCCCACGTCACGCCAACCTCGTCGGCGTTCTTGTCCAAGCTCAATCTGATGCCGTGATAGGATGCTTCAGCCGGTGCGATATCCAGATAACGCCCAATAATACCGGAGGCGTTCATCGTGACACGAGGCGTGATTCTGACGTTCCAGTTCTCCTCGATGACCCGCACGCCCTGCCAGACGCTCCCACGGCTTATATCAGCCGTCTGTGTGCCGTTGGAGGTATTTGTGCCTATGCTCCACAAAGTTCCCGTCAGGATTCCACCCAGCGCGTCTCCTGCGGTCTGGTCGGTAATCTCCGTCTGGTTAAGGTGTTCATCGGACAATTCGGAGATGACGATATGCTCCGCCGTGATCTCCTGATAGTGGTCTGGCTCATACGTCCTGACCTTGCGGATTTCATACGGCTGGAATGTGCCTGTCGCGTCCACGAATCCGATGCGCTGCCCCCGCTGGATAGCCTTCCCCTCGTTGTACGGGAACAGCGCCTGCATGGTCATCTCCTCCACCGTCCACGACGCGCTTTCGGCGTCTGACCGCGCGAAGAGGCGAGCGCCCGCAGCGTCAAAAAACAGAAACTCCATTACACCCACCTCTCACGCCATTTTACGGTTCCGGTGCCGAAAATCATCTGCGCCCCCAGCTTCGGCAAAATAAACGACGAGCTGTATGAGTAATTCGCCATGATGCTGCTTGTCGTTCCGCTGCTGGTTACCACCGCCGTCTGCCTGTTGATGTCAATCACCATATCGCCCGCAGGGATGGTCGAAAAAGTCATGGTCTGTGTGCCGTTGCTGTATGTCTGGTTGCTTGCCGATGACAAAAGTGTGCGCTCTATCCGCATAAGCGGCGGTGCGTCGCCAAGCACCACAAATTCAGTGCCGCAAGTGCAGCTCTTCTCCTCGATTCTCGTCCAATACGGATTGCCGAAGGTCGTAAACACGATGCGCAGCTTGCTCTCCCACCACTGCCGCAGGCTTGGGTCAGGAAGCGCCGTGCAGATGGCCTCCAGATACACGCCCCTATGGTTCGGCAGTTCCAGTTTCCCCGGCTCGTCACTCTGCGCCCAGCGGGCAATATCCCGGAGCTGCGTCTGGCGCGTGTCCCGGTTCTCGGTCAGCAGCGCGAACTCGATGCTTACCGTTCTGCTGCCACCTGTCATGCGAACAAAGTCCGCGCCCCATGTCACAGGCCGCTGGCGGGCCGTAGCGGTCATTTGGATGGACGAGACGAGGACATCCACGATCTTGACCGGCGCGACCTGCTCCAGCGCCTTGCCCTTGAATAAGATCATCCCTGCCACCCGCTCCTTTCAAGCTGCCGCAGGCTGTTGCCCTGCTGTTCGGATATGACGCGCCCGACCGTCCTGCCGTCCAGATACACGTTGCCGCCCATCTTCGGCGCGTTGTCCCAGATAGCCCCGGACAGCGCACTGTAATCAATGTTATTGCGAATAGACTCCCCGCCGTTCTTGAAGCTGCGCCAGATTCGCGCCTCCTCGGCGTTTAGGACGGATTCTCCCTCATGGAGCTGCGCCAAGTAGTTGTCAAACGGCACATAGTCGAGGCCGGTCGCAAGGCTGCCGTCGATTCTGAAGCCCCCGCCGAACAGCCCGCCAACAAGCCCGCCCACGTTGCCAAGATTGGAAAGCACGGCGTTCAGCGCGTCAACCTGTGCCTGTACTGTCCCGATCTTTGCCGCGATGCCGTCAGCGATGCCCTGCACCGTCTGCTCCATCGCGCCCTCGGCGGTGCTGTACTGGTTGAGGTCTTCCGCTGCCGTCTGAGCGGCATCCACCAGCGCTTGGAACTCACCGTCTGCCGTTGCGCGGGTCTCTGTCAGCGAATCCGCAAGTTCGTTCTGCGCGTCCGTGACTTCTTGCCATGCGGCGTTGAGGGCTTCTATGTTCTGCGCGTTTCCCTGTGTCGCAAGAGCATGGAGATAGTCGGCACTCTCAACGCTACCGTCCGCGAGAGTCGCAAGCAAATCCTCGTTGACACCCATCGCCTGCGCAGCGGCGAGGTCTTGTTGATACTGCTTCAGGTAGGCGAGCTGGTCTTTCAGCCCCATCGTCATGTTCTGAATTGACGGGATTGACGATTCGACCTCATGGAACGTCTTTGACAGCCCAGAAGAATCTTTGCCGGCTGCGTTCAATTCATCGATCTGCTTTGTGAGGTCTTGCATCTCCCGCCGTGCCTTTTCGGCAGGCGTTTCGATCTCACCAAAACCCTTGACCACGGATTGGATGCTCTTCTCGCTGTCATCGCGGATTCGGTTGTAGTAATCCTCGACAGCCTTGAGCGCATCGGTGGTCGCTGTAATAGCTTCCGATGCGGCGGTCTTCTGCGCTTGCGACCATTCCTCTGTCGCCTGCGCTGCGTCTTCTGCCGCTTCTTCCTCTTCGCCGTATTTGTCGATTAGGCCTTGTTTTTGGTCGGCAAGCTCCTGCATCGCCTCTGAGTTCGCTTCCACCTGACGATTGTGTTCGGCCTCGGCTTTTTGGGCTTTTTCCTCAGCATCTGCCAGCTCGATCATCAAACGGCTGGCCTCTCCGATTGCACCCTCGCCGAACTCTGCGGCATACGTTGTGCCGAGTATGGCTTCTTCTTCCGGCGTGAACCCGGCCTCTTTTTTAAGCGCCTCAAGTTGCTCCCGTAACCGCTTCACCCGGTTTTGAGCGCCGAGCATCTCCACTTCCGTACCGGAGATTTCAGATTTTGCGGTGAGCAGGGCTTCTTCCTTGGCATAATAGGCTTTCCAAAGGAGCATTTTTTCCTGCCCCTGCCTCCATGCCTCGACATAATCTGAAATAGCTTGTACGCCGCCCTTGACCTCGCCTGTCTCCGTGTTGATGATCTCATTCAACCCCGGAATAGTCTGCACAAGCCTGCGGCACACTTCCAGCCATGCAGCCTGCTTGTCCGCAATCTCATCCGTGTTATAGCCCAGCGCCCGCAGGTATTTCTCGGAGTCGTCGACCTCGCCGTTCAGATCATCGAACAGGCCCTCGAAGCCCATTCCTTCAAGCCCCGGCAGGCCGGTGAGAAGCTGGCTCAACAGATTAGACCATGCGCTCGCGTCGTTGGGGTCGATGGAGTCAACACCCTGAGCCAGCGTTTGCAGCCATTCCTTTGTTCCTTCGGCATCCTGCCCGGTCAAGGCGCTCAGGCTTTCCGCATCCGCTGCAAGCGCTCCGAGCAGCGTCTTCCACGCCTCTGCTTTTTCACCGGGGTCATTGCTCTCCAGCGCTTCGGCGAGGGAGGCGATACCTCCGGTTACGTTGTCAAAGTTTACGCCGCCTGTGGTTTTGAGCGTGTTCAGCAGCGTCCTCCAGTCGGATGCGTTCTGGAGGTTCGGCAACCCCTTCCGCAATTCGCCCAGAAGGTTCGACCAGCCTGTCGCGTCATCGGGCGAGAGGTTCGCCGCGCTCGCAGCTATGCCGTCCAGCCAATCCTTTACGCCTTCGGCATCCTTGCCGGTCAATGCGCTCAGGTTGTCTATATTGGCATACAGCGTCCCGAGCAGGTCACTCCACGCCTGTCCCCTTTCGCCCGGGTCATTGCTGGTCAGTGCCTTCGCGAGGTCTTCGATGCTCTTGCCAGCACCCGCCGCAATGTCGATCTTGCCTTCGGTAGACAGCGCAGTCAGCAGCTTCTTCCACTTGTCGACATCAACGTCCGTTTTCAGCGCGTTCGCGCCGTTCGCAAGACCTTGCAGCGCCGCCGCAGCCGTCGCACCGTTCGCAAGAGCATTTATAGCCGCCCCGGCATCGTCGCCCAGCACGCCGAGCATCTGCGCCCACAGTGCAGGATATTCGCCGCCCAGACTGTCCGCCGCATCGCCAGCAGCCTGCAGAAACGCCGCCGTCTGGCCCTTGTCGTCCAGAGTCGCGTCGACAGCCCCCGGCAGTTTATCGCCAATCGCGGTCAGCAGCGTGTTCCACGCGCCCGCATCGGTGCCTGTGGACGCCGCCATTGCTTCGGCTATCTCTTTAATCGTCCCGGCATAGTCGCCATTCTTGGCCTTTGCAATGGCTGTGTCCAAGCCGTTGATTTTGCCTGTCAGAGTGCCAACAAAGCTCGTCAGGCTGGTGGACTTGATCTCCTTGTCACCCAAATCCTCCAGCACAGCGATAAGAGCGTTGGCCTCGTCCGCTGTCTTTTGAATATCAGCGAGTTTTTGCTCGGTGTTGAGGTCAATAGCCGCGAAATCGTCCAGCACAGTGGATTTCGGTTTCGTTGTCAGCACGGAAATCATATCATTGATACCGCCCACGGCCTCGCTCACGATGGGCAGCAGTATCTCACCGACAGACGCTTTGAGGTTCGCGATATTCGTCTCCAGCGTCCTCACCGCATTGGCATAGCCGTCAGATGTCCGCGCAAAATCCCCCTGCGCGTCCGCCGTGGCCTGCATGAGGTACTGATAGCGGATCATGGTCTGCTCGCCCTGACTCATGCTGTCGAACGCCTTGGTAATGCCCTGCGTCAATGCATACGCTTCGAGGTTCACCACGGACATATTGATACCGAGCTGCTTCAGCGGCTCAGTCTCGCCAGAAATACCAGACCGAATCTTTTGGAACGCCGTGTCGAAGTCGAGGTTATAGAACGAGGCCATGTCAGCAGCCAGACCGGCGAGGTCGGTGCTCATGTTGACAATCTCAGGCCCAGCCAAGCCAGCGGATTTCATCATCGCGCCAAGCGTGGACGTAAACCGTTTGGCCTGCGTCTCCGTCAGACCGAACTGCTGACCGGCGGCTTTCGCCCACTTCTCGATCTGCGCCGCGCCGCTCTCGCCGAACGTCACGTCAACGACGTTCTGGACTTCCTGCAGATCAGATGCGGCCTGGATCGCGTCCTTGCCAAAGTCCAGCAGCGCCTTGCCGACCTTCGCCGCTACAGCGGACGCTGCGACAGCCTTGAAGACCTTCGTGAACTTGTCCTGTATGCTGTCCCCGGCCTCAGACGCTGCCCTGTCCCATTTTTTCCCCTCGCGCTCGATGTCGCTGGTGGTGTCGCGCAGAACGTCATTTATTTTTCGGTTGTCGCCAGTAATCTCAAATACGACCTGTCCGTCAGCCATTGGATTCACCGCCCTTTTCAGCCCATGCGACCAGCCCCGCAAACAGCGCCTTCACGCCCTGCTCGTAGGCCTTTGCTCGTTCTTTATCGTCCAGCTCCAGCGCCACCGCTGCCTTAGCCTTCGCCAGCCATTCGCGCTCCTGCTGGTTGTATTTCGTGGGCGACGGCATGGGCCGCGCCCTTATGCCCAAAACCTCGCTGTATCTACTGCCATCAGGCAATGCGGACAGCAGCGCCGCGAACTCAAGCCAGTGCAGCCTGTCGCGGTAGAGGTCTATCCCGTAGGCCTGCCGGAACGCCGCACGTATCAGGTCTGCGTCCTGCTCGAACGAGGTCAGACGCTTGCCGTCACCGCCCTTGTGCGCGGGAAACAGGAGTTTTCTGATCTCCGTCATCAGCGGCCCCGTGTCCTTCGGCGGTCTGCGCATGATGCAGCGCAGCGCCAGCCAGTCCCGCGCCTGGGGGATCAGGTCGTCCCTGCCCATAACCTCCATCATCCGCAGCACGTTGCGGAAGTCGAGATCAACTTTATATCTGCGCCCCCCGGCCTCCACGCGGTCGGGGAGTCGTTCATACAGTTTCATTTTGCCCGCTTCTGTGCTCTTGCGATCAGCTTGGCCAGTCTTTCGGAGAAATATCTCCCGCACACGTTAATGACGCACGCCGCGTCATCGTGGTAGAACTCCATAAGCGCCCTGGCCTGCTCCTCGCCGAACATCACGGCCGCGAAATACTGCGCCGCGCTCCTCTGCTCCTCTTCCGGGCTGCCCTCCGTCAACCCGCGCAGCCGTTTCTGGGCCTCGTTGAGACCGGCCACCATCCGCATCGGGTCACCGTCCACGCGCAACTCCAGCCGCTCGTCACCCTCTACAATGCGAATACGGTCGTGAACCCGATTCAAACTCAGCGTGAACATGTTTGCCTCCTTTTACCTCCTATGGAAAAAGCCGGAGGAAGAATAAACCCCCTCCGGCATGGTCGGTCAGGTCGCGTCAGTCACAGTCGGCTCGCCGTTGAGATAGATCGTGCAGCCGAAACTGTTCACGTCAAGCGTCTGGCCGCCGAAGGACGTCACGCTGCCGATAGTCGCATCGCAGATGATCTGCTTGCCCTCGGCAACGATCTTGACGCTGGTGTTCCTGTCGGTACCCAAGGCAAACTGCTTGCCAGCGATGTAGTCCTGAGCAGCATCGCCCACAATGCGCCTGCCGGTGACCTCGATCTGAGGAGCCGCGCCGGTAACCTCGTTGTGCGCGAAGCCCTCGCCGCAGATGAAGAAATACTGCTGGTTCTGCTCATTGGGCGTGAAGGTCATGCCCTCGATGCCCTTGCACAGCTTGGAATAAGTCCAAGTGCCAGCACCTCCAGTACCGGGCGTATACGCAGTGCCGATATACAGCTCATTCGCCCATACAGGGTTCAGTGCCATGTCTTAATCACCTCTCTGATAGAATTTGACCGACAGCGAACTCGCCATCAGCCACTCGTTGTTGTCTTCCCTGTCCACGATCTGCGGCAGGGTGTAGTTCGTGATGTCCACGATCTGCCAGCTCTCGCCCTCCGGGTATTCCGTCGCCCTTGTCAGGCTTGAGTGGATCGTGTTCATTGCCTCGGACAGCGTTTGCAGATTCGGGTGCTTGCCGTTGAGCGTGATGTCAAGCGGGATATAGCTGTTTTTATCCAGATATACCGCCTCTGGGGCGCTCGGACCGACTTCGCACACAAGGCCGATGCCCGTTGGCAATGCGCCGCGAGTGACCGGTGCGAACGGCTCCGTGTCGTTCATCAGGCCGATGACGGCCTCCACCACTTCATTGATCACGCTCATAGGTTCATCTCCATTAGCCTCTGTGCCTGTTTCTCCCACTGCGCGAGGTGCTTTTGCTTCGCGTACTCACACCAGCGCCATGTGGCGCCCGGGTTGACCGTCTTAAACGCCGTCCTGATTGCCCAGTATTGCCGCCGCGCATACGGTGTCTGCCAAATCAGTTTGCCATCCTGCGGCCTCGAATGCACCATGCTGGACGCGATCAGCGTCCCGGTGTCTTCTTTGCAAAACTGGTTGCAGTCGTTCAGTATCTCCTCGCACAGCTGCGGCAGTCCGGCCTGGAAAGCGCCGCTCACGCGGGCCTCCACGGCGTTCTGATGCAGGTTGATCTTGACCGGCATAAAATCACCGCCTCAGTACATTCCGATCTCCCAGTGATGGAGCCGGTCTGTATCGTCGCGTAGCCCATCTGCAGACGCTACCGTGTAGGTGATTCCCCGGATGGTCACGCGCATGTCGCCGCCGTGGTCGTGCGCACTCTGTAAAAGCGCCCGCCAGTCTATGGCGGGGCTGCTGATTCGAGCGTCCACGTACAGCACGGAAGAAAGCTGCTGGTCGGTGTTCTCGCGGGTTTTGACGATCTTCTCCGTGGGCTGGATGTGCACCCGCCTCACGGTATAGGTTTCATAGGTCTGGTTCTGGTACATGTCGGTACCGGTACAGACCTCCACCGTCGCCGTGCTGCGCAGTATGCGCGGAGGAATGGGTCTCAACATCCGAACCACCCGCCCAACATCGGCCAGTCAGTGACCGGCACGCTCGGGTTGAGCAGCCCGGTCTGCTCCAGATAGCCCACGGCCATCGGCGCGACGCTCGTGCTCAGCCGCCCGGACGCGCTTGTGCCGCTCCTGCCGTGAACGCTCACCTTACCCACAGTGAATCCATTGTCCACGCCTGCGGACAGGTTTACACTGTCCAGCCCGTTGACAGCGAAGAAATCCACCTGCGCGCATACGGCCTTTTGATACAGGGTTTGGGTCAGTGCCGGGAGGTTGTCGAAACTCTCCTCGGTCACCGCCCAGCGCGTCATTGCGCCCACGACATCAAGAGCGCGAGCGCAGAGCGCCGGGAAGGAGGTCTCGTCGGCCTCCATTCCCATGTAGACCGTGCTGTAATAGCTGTAATCCACAATCGCGCTCATGCCGTCACCTCATCAGACCCCGACCACGTTCTGGGTCTTGCCCCAGGCGACCGTATAGCCGGTCTGCTTGTTGACGATGGCGACGTAGATGTAGTAGTTGGCGGTCTGACTGGTCAGAGCGAACGGGGTCGCGGCCGCTTCCTTCCAGGTGTTGCCGCCGGTGGGCGCGGTGCCGTAGCTCGGGGTCACGCTGTCGCTGGAGTTATTGGCGCTGTACATCATCTTCAGGCCCTCGTCCAGGGTGCCGTTGGAGTTGATGCCATAGCCGCTCACGGCGATG
>JAGBTC010000042.1 GCA_017631545.1 Oscillospiraceae bacterium | reverse complement strand
CCAGCAGGCCGTACAGTTGACACAGGGAGATGGTTTGCGCAAGGAGTGCATCCTGTTCTTCTGACGGCAGAGCGCTGGTGCGAAACACCTCTTTCAGGTCGGCAAGGACGGTGTTCTTCACAAACAGCGCCTGTGGATTTTGAGGCAGCAGGCTGATTTTTTGGTTTGTGCAAACCTCGCCTCTGTGTGGGGGCAATAACCCGGACAGGACATTCAAAAGCGTGGTCTTGCCGGCACCGTTTCCACCCATCAGGGCGTAGAATTCGCCCTTACGGAGGCTGAGGGAAAGGCCGCGTATCACATCGGGCGCGTCCTGTGCATAGCGAAACCACAGTTGGTCGCAGTGCAGGACAACTTCCTCACCGCAAGGGGGGATTTGTTCCGGGAGAAGGGGCTGTGTGGGATGTGCGGCGGTATACTCCTGAAGAAAACGGCTGCCATCCCGCACTGTGACCGGACAGGCAAGCTCGGTCTGCAGCCCTGCCCATACCTGCATGGGGGCAGGCATGGCAAGGAACATATCGTTTTGCGCTTTCTTCAACTGTACGCCGATTTGCTGCGGCGTTCCCTGACAGAGAAGGCTGCCCTTGTCCATGACCAGCACCCGGCTTGCAACGGCAAAGGCCTCCTCCAGCCGATGCTCGCTGAGGATAATGGTCGTGCCCATCTCCCGGTTGATCCGACCCAGCAGAGCCAGAAATTCCGAGGCGGCGATGGGATCCAGCTGCGCGGTGGGCTCGTCCAAAATCAGCACATCCGGCTGCATGGCCATGACACAAGCAAGGCTCAAAAGCTGCTTTTGGCCACCGGACAGCTGGCTGACCGGGCGATAGAACCATCCTTCGATGTCGAAGAAGGCGGCAATCTCGGCCACTCTGCGGCGAATGGTGGGGGTATCAAAGCCGAGGCTTTCCAGCCCAAATGCCAATTCGTGCCACACTTTATCGGTAACCACCTGATTTTCCGGTGACTGCTGGACAAAGCCGATGCGCTGTGCCTGTTCCCGGTCGCTGATTTGGGACAGCGCTCGGCCGTCGAACCGGATTTCACCCTGCAACAGGCCGTGAGGGGTCAGGCAGGACTTCAAATGGCGCAGCAGGGTGGATTTTCCGCACCCGGAAGGGCCGCAAAGAAGGAGAAATTCGCCCGCTTCAACCGAGAGGGAGACATCCCGCAGCGCGTGATTGGCCTGTTCCGGGTAGGAAAAGCTTATATTTTGGAAGGAATAGAGTTCCATGTTCTCTCCTCTCGGATATTGATAACTACAGGCGTGATGCACAGGGCGAAATACACAAGGTAAAAGGTGCAGGAAAAAGGGGTAGGTGTTGCGCCCCGGATACTGGGAAAGTAGCGGAAATCAAATCCGTGCGCCACGCCGCCGCTTAACAGAAACAGACCGCACAAGCCAAGCCAGCGCAGCATATTCCAATCCCGCCCATCAAAGCGGTAGATGGAGAAGGCGGTGCGCCCCTTTAAGCCGTAGCCCCGGCTTTTCATGCTGTCCGCCGTTTCAATGGCGTTTTCCAGCGCCCAGGTCACGGTAACAGATACAATGGTGATGGCGGTTTTTGTTCGACTCCACAGGCTGCCCCGGCTCACATCCCGGCCAATGCTCCGCTGTCCTTGGGCCACCACGGCCAATTGCCTGTGAAATTTTGGGACAAAGCGCAGGGTCATGCTCAGCACAAGGGACAGCACCGGCGCAATGCGCCCAAACAGGTAGACGAACTTGTCCGAGGAGATGACCCGATTGAAACTGCGAAACCACAGAAGAGTGCAGGCCAGCATAGTGCCGGCGGACAAGCCATAGAGAATGCTCTCCAGCGTCAGGGAGTTTCCGGTGGGCAGATAGGCAAGAATCGTCACGCCCTCGTGGCTGAATGCAGGATTGATGATTGCCGTGAGCAGGAGCATGGGCAGGCAGAATGTTAAGGCAAAGCGAGTGGCCGCACGGCCTTCCTGTCGGATGGCGTAGGTCAATGCACCCACAAGGGAAATCACTTGTGCCAAGGGATGGGGAAAGGCCAGCGTTCCGGTAAACACCATACT
>JAGBTC010000041.1 GCA_017631545.1 Oscillospiraceae bacterium | reverse complement strand
TCCACATCAAACACCTGCTCGTACTTCACATTCAGCGCCGCGTTGTCCTCCTGCAGAACATTCAGCTGGCTGCGAAGGCTGCCCACCGAGCTGGTCACCCGATACAGCTGCAGACTGCTGACCAGCAGCAGCGCCGCCATCACCAGCAGGCACGCCGCACCGGCCACCGCCATGGGAGCCACCGCACCGGCCTGACGCACACGGGGGTCAGGACGCCCCTGCGCCAGCTGATCCCGGCGCTGGCTGCGGCGAACGGATTGCTGCTGCTCCTCCTGCCGGCGGGTCACGCGCACGGCGTTACCATCATACACGGGGGCATAGGCGGCACTTGCGCCGGCTCGATAGGAACTTCTGTTGCGTGCAGCCATGGTCATGTCCTCCCGTTTCTCTTTCGTCTGTTACTTTAACTTTTCCGCCACCCGCAGCTTGGCACTTCGGGAACGGGGATTTTCTTCCAGCTCCTGCGCGCCGGGCAGGATGGGCTTTTTGTTCACCAGCCGGATGTCCGGCGTTTTTCCGCACACACACACGGGGAAATCCGGCGGACAGGTACAGCCCCTGGCAAACGCCCCAAGGCCGTTTTTCACCAGCCGATCCTCCCCGGAGTGGAAGGAGATCACCGCCAGCCTGCCCCCCTTGTTCAGCCGAGGCACCGCCGCACGGATCATTTTGTCCACCGCCGTCAGCTCGTCGTTGACCGCGATGCGAATGGCCTGAAAGCTGCGCTTGGCCGGGTGCTGTTTTTCCTTGAGCGCCTTGCCCGGCATGGCGCTTTTGATCACATCCACCAGTTCAAGGGTGGTCTCAATGGGCTTGTCCGCCCGGCGGCGCGCAATGGCCGCGGCGATCAGCCCGGCGTAGCGCTCCTCACCGTACTGCAGCAGGATGCGCCGCAGCTCGTCCTGACTCCAGCCGTTGACCACATCGGCAGCGGTCAGCCCCTCACTTTGATCCATACGCATATCCAACGGGGCATCCGCCATGTAAGAAAAGCCCCGCTCGGCATCGTCCAGCTGAGGAGAGCTGACCCCAAGGTCAAAGAGCATCCCGTCCACCCCGGCGATACCAAGCCCGTCCAGAATGGAGTCGATCTCGGAAAAATTACTGTGTACCAGCGTCACCCGGTCCAGCCACGCAGCCAGCCGCTCCCGGGCGGCGTCCAGCGCGGCCTGATCCCGATCCACGCAGATCAGCCGGCCACTCTCGCCCAATTGCTCGGCGATGCGGCGGGAATGCCCCGCCCGGCCCAGCGTGCCGTCCAGATAAATACCGTCCGGACGGATGTTCAGCGCCTGAATGCATTCTTCAAGCAGTACGGAGTAATGTGTAAAGGTCATGGTGTCCTCCGGCGATCACAGATACAGCTCGTTGGCCAGTTCCTCCATGTCCACCTCGTCCAGCAGCCGCTTCTCTTCTTCCCAGTCGTCCCGGTTCCACACGCGCACTCTGTCGTTGGCGCCTACCAGCACCACATCTTTACCCAGAGGAACGGAGCCCATCAGCTGGGGCGGAATGACCACGCGGTTCTGTGCGTCCGTTCCGCAGCGGAAGGACTGTCCAAAGAACACTTCCATCTTACGCCGGGCACGGGGGTTGGCAAGCTGAGCCGACTCACGCTTGATTCTGGCCCACTCGTCCAGAGGGTACATCGTCAGAAAACGCTTGTCCGTTCCGGGCGACAGGTAGAACACCTCACCAAGCCCTTCCTTCAGACGGGCAGGGATAAACAGCCGGTTTTTGCCGTCAATGGAATGATAATATTCGCCGGTCATGCTTTCTCCCTCCTTTTTCCGAACTATGGGCTGAGCGTGGTCTGAAGCACCATTTTGCTCCTTTTTGTCCCACATTCAGTATACTTGGTTACATAATAAAATGCAAGTGTTTTTTTCAATTTTTTTAAGAAAAAAACCGTGGATTTTCATTGAAAATCCACGGTTTCCGGCAGGAAAACATATGTTCTATTCGCTTGTTTGGCCGCATTTTTCGCTTTGTCGCAAAATGCAGGTTTTTGTTGTTTCCGGTACACAACATCTTGTGTTTTTATCCCTTCGCCCTAAGCTGTTCGTGCAGTGCGCGGCGCACCAGTTCCGGCGAGCCTTTTCCGTCCAGCGCGCGCATGGCCTGCCCCATCAGGAAGCCGAAGGCCTTTTCCTTTCCCTCCCGAAGCTCCCGTACCGCTTGTGGGTGCTGTTGGAGCACCTGCTCCACCGCCGC
>JAGBTC010000007.1 GCA_017631545.1 Oscillospiraceae bacterium | reverse complement strand
AGGGGGAGAATTATGGATATTCGCTACACGCCGCAGCTGCTGGAGTATATGAAAAAACGCGGCAAAAGCACCATTCTTGTGGAAATGGTGGAGATCAACAACTCCGATTTTGAGATCAGCGAGCTGAGCGTGCGCTTTGTGGATCGGCGGCTGCGGGAATTGTTTGTGAACAAAAAGGGCTACCGGGTGTTTGATGCGCCGGAGGGGGAGCTGCTGCTGCCTCGTTTTCCGCTGGAGCTGGAGCCTGTGGTCACCTTCGGGCTGAAAAAAGTACTGTTTTTCCATGTGCTGACCTACACGGGCATCAAGATATAACAAAGCGTCCCACCGCCGAGGCGGTGGGACTTGTTGTTTTATGCGTCTTTTTCCGGGAACAGCCGGGCAAGGGCGAGGGCGGCCAGCACAAATACACAGGGCATGAGGAAATAGCGGTAGCGCACCTGCACCTCCACGATCAGATGCACGGCGTAGTATCCGCACAAAAGCAGGGTGAGCAGCAGCGTGCGTCCGCACCCCTCCGGCCGCCGCAGCCGGCTCAGCAGACCGGCCAGCGCCAGCGCGAAGGCCAGCAGATACACGCCCTTGTCCATTCCACCCAGCAGCAGCTGCATCCGGTTCCAATTCAGCGTGACGGGGAAGGAAAGGGCGGTTTGCTCCGGCTCCAGATGGCCAAAGCCCCAGTACAGATCCTCGTTGGCCGCCCACATCACGGCGCTTTTGCGCCAGGCAAGACCGGCCAGCTTGGGAATGCCGACACGCAGCCGTTCCTCCACGGCTTCGGTCATGGCGGCGTGACCCTCCTGGGTGGGAAGAGAGAGGAACGCTTCGTAGTCTGCGCCGTTCCAGCAGCCGCTGCTTTCCTGATTAAGCCCCACAGCAAACTTCCACATGGGCTGGTTGTTGCCCAGCCCCTCGGGGTTGATGCCGCTGACCACGATTAGTCCGGTCAGCACCGCACCCACGGCGAAATAGCTTGCCGCCGTGCCCATGCCGTGCAGCAGTGCGCGCAGGCACTTGCCCCGCAGGGCGCGCAGTCCGCACCAGAGTACCGCCGCCAGCAGGGCGATCACGCCGATGGGGCGCATGGCGTTGCCCAGCGCCAGCAGCGCGCCCGCCCCCAGCGCCCGGGGGAGGGTCAGTGTGCGTTCCTTCACCAGCAGGTAAAGCCCGGCGTAGAACAGGCAAACGGACAGGTGCTGATTGGTCAGCACCCCGGCCAGAAACAGGGGGGCAGGGTAGAGGGCGTACAGCAGCCCGGCCGCCATGGCCGCCGGTTCCCCCGTCAGCTGCCGGGCGATGCGGTAGACCAACACATTGGTCAGCGCCATAAAAAGAGCGTTGAGCAGCTGCAGGGGCAGCAGGGAGGTGCCGAACAGGGAAATGACCAGCGCCTCATAGGCCATAAAGGCCGATTGGTAGGCCCAGTTGAAAAAGTAGAGGTTATCCAGATAGGCGTGGCTTCCCTGAGCCAGCTGTCCGGCGGCGGTATACAGGGTGTTGAAATCCTGCACCGGCTGGGAGTCCAGCCATAGAATAAAAAACAGGGCAAGGGCGAAGCGCAGTACAAACAGCCCAAGGGCAAAACCCTTTACCGGGCGCAGACAGCGCCGGCACAGCAGCAGTACGCCTGCCGTCGCCAAAAGCCCAAGCAGTACAGCAAGGGGCTGGGTGGAGGGGAGTGCCAGCAGATTTTGCAGCAGGATAACGGCGCAGAAGCACGCCGCGCATACCCGGCACAGCCGGCCGAGGACGGCACCTGTTTTTTCACACATAAGGCTCGCTCCCTTTCCAAAAGATAAGCACAGTATATCATTTTTTTGCCCGGGGAGCAACCAAAATGGGAAAAGGGTTGCATGAACGGGGAAAATACGGTAAAATTAACAAAACCACCAAGCAGGATTAAGGAGGAAGAAACATGGCCTTTATTGATGAATTGAAGGAAAAAGTAGCTGACCTTGCCCAGACGGGCGTTGCCAAGTCCAAACAGCTGGCGGAAATCGCCAAGCTGAAGGTCTCCAACCTGAGCGAGCAGGATGCCATCCGCAAGGCGTATATGGAGCTGGGACGGCTGTACTACGCGCAGAAGGGGTCTACCCCGGAGGGCGGCTATGCCGCCGCCTGCCAGCGCATCAACGCCGCCAAGGCCAACATTGCCGCCAATAACGAGCGCATTGCCCAGCTGAAGGACGACGACGCGGAGGTGGCCGCCGCTGCCGACGATGCCACCGTGGTGGTAGCCGAAGTGCCTGAGGTGGAGGTTGCCGCGCAGGACATCGAGGTATAATTCGGAAAAGCCCAAGACCGCCGACCGTTCCGGTCGGCGGTTTTTTGCGCGCGTTTTGCCTGCAACGGTTGCAAGTTGCGGAAAAATCGTGTAAAATAATATGAATGTTTATGCCCACACGCGAAGGGGGAACGGCAGCGTTGAATCAGGAGACAAACAATTCCACAAAGACCATCAGCACCGTCATGCTCATCACCCTGTTGGGCAAGGTGCTGGGGCTGCTGCGCGACCGCCTGCTGGCCGTCAATTACGGCACGGGACTGGAGGCCAGCGCCTTCTTCACCGCCAGCCGGATTCCCCGGGTGTTTTTTGACGCGGTGTTTGCCAGCGCCATCTCCGCCTGCTTTATCCCCGTGTTCAGCGGTTACATGACCCGGGAGGGGAAGCAGAAGGCCATGGGCTTTGCCGGCACATTCCTCACGGTGATGGGGGTGCTGACGGCGGTGCTGTCCGTGGTGGGCATGGGTCTGGCCGAGCCGCTGGTGCGGCTGTTTGCCGCCGGATACGACGCCCGGACCACCCAGCTTGCCGTGGAGCTGACGCGCATCATGTTCCCCACGGTGCTGTTTACCGGCATCGCCTTTTCCTTCGTGGGCGTGCTGCAGTCGCTGGACGAGTTTGGTATTCCTGCCCTGATCAGCACGGTGTCCAACCTGTTTATCATCGGCTATTATTTTACCCTGAACGACCGCTTTGGCATCTACGGCCTTGCGGTGGCTTTCCTGCTGGCATGGCTGGTACAGGCGCTGGTGCAGCTGCCTGCGCTGGGCAAGCGGGGCTTTCGCTACCGCCCCGGCTTTGACTGGCGGGGGGAGGGGATGCGTCAGGTGTTCGCGCTGATGCTGCCTGTGATGGTGTCCACATGGGTGCAGCCCATCAACCTGACCGTCAATTCCCGTTTTGGTTCGTATCTTTATAACGGCGCAGGGGTGGCGGCCATTGAAAACGCCACCAATTTGTATCTTATCATTGCCGGTGTGTTCGTGCTGTCGGTGACCAATGTGATTTTCCCCAAGCTGTCCCGGCAGAGCGCCCGGGGGGAGGGGGATGCCTTCCGGGACACCCTGAGCCAGACCACCCACGCCACGCTGTTTTTTGTGCTGCCCATGTCGGCAGGGCTGATGACGCTGGCCCGGCCGCTGGTGTCCTTCGTGTTCGGCGGAGGTGAGTTTGACGCCTTCTCCGTAGACATCACAGCGCAGGGCCTTGTCTGGGTGTCCCTGGGCATGGCGGGCTACGCGGTGCAGAATATCCTCAGCCGCGCCTATTTCGCCCGGCAGGACGGGCGCACGCCGCTGGTGGCAGGCGCGGTGTCCATCGGGGTGAATGTGGCTTTGTGCGCGGTGCTGGTGGGTCGGCTGCAGGTGGCCGGTCTGGCGGTGGCCTCGGCGGTGTCCTCCACCGTGTACGCGCTGCTGCTCCTGCTGCCGCTGGAAGCGGACGGGCAGCGGATTTTTAAGCGTGCATTCTGGGCGGGGGTGCTGAAGATGCTGGCCGCCACGGCGCTGATGGCGCTGGTGTGTGTGCTGTTGTCCGGTGGACTGTCCGGAGTACTTCCTGCTGGCAAGCTGGGTGAGCTGGTGCTGCTGGCTGT
>JAGBTC010000001.1 GCA_017631545.1 Oscillospiraceae bacterium | reverse complement strand
TGCTGGTGCGCCGGGAGCAGGTGCTGTCCGGCCGCAGCGGCATCGTGGATGTGGTGCCCGGCGAGGGCGAACGGGTGGGCGCAGGTCAGACCGTGGCCATGGTCTACCGGGACAGCGCCGCGCTGGAGCGCAAGGAGCGCATCCGCAGCCTGTCCATGGAGGCGGAGCTGCTGGAGTATGCCACCACCCGGGGCGATCAGGGTGCGGGCAGCGGCGAGCTGGAGCAGGAGGTCATCCGCTGTGCGGCCCTGCTGCGCTCGGACACCGCCGCCGGAGACTTCGGGCGGCTGGAGGATCGGGTGCTGGATCTGAAGCGAGCGGTGCTCCACCGGGACTACGTGTACGGACAGGGGGTGGATGCGGGTCGGCTGGCCGCCCTGAATGCCGAGCTGACCGCGCTGAAAGGCCGCGACGAGCGGGAGACCACCCGGGTGTATGCCGGAATGTCCGGCGTCTATTCCGCCCAGGTGGACGGATTTGAACCGCTGGTGGACCCCAAAAGCGTATTTGACCTGAGCGTACAGCAGCTGGACGAGCTGCTGGCGCAGCCGGCGGACACGGACGCTGACGCGCTGGGCAAGCTGATCACCGACAACCGCTGGTATCTGGCCATGAACCTGCCCCGGGAGGCCGCCCAGCGGCTGAGCGTGGGAAAAACGGTGACGGTGCGCTTCTCCGGTGACTTTGAGCAGGATCTGTCCATGCGGGTGGATCAGGCAGGGAAGCAGGAGCAGGAGCGGGTAACGGTGGTGCTGTCCACCGACCGGGCGCTGGCAGACACCACCCTGCTGCGCCGGCAGAGCGTGGAGCTGATCTTTGCCCAGCAGGAGGGGCTGCGTGTGCCCAAGAGCAGCGTGCACATCCTCACCAAGGATGTGGTGGACAAGGACGGCAAGCTGGTGGAGATTATCAGCCGCACCGGCGTGTACGCCGCGGTGAACAACCGGGCGGAATTCAAGGAAGTTGAGATCGTGGCGGAGGGCTCTCAGTTCTATGTGGTCCGGCCGCTGGAAAGCGAAAAGACCATGCTGCGTGCCGGGGATCAGGTCATCGTCCACGGCCGGGGGCTGACGGACGGCGCGGTGCTGTCCGAGTAAGGGAGACAGACAGATATGGAGCTGAACGAACGCATCCGTCAGGTGCAGGAGCGCCTGACGCAGGCCGCCCGGAGCGCCGGCAGAGACCCGGAGGAGATCACACTGTGTGCGGCCACCAAGCTGCAAAGTGAGCAGACCATCCGTGCCGCCATCGCCGCCGGCATCCGCGTGTGCGGCGAAAACCGGGAGCAGGAGCTGACCGCCCACCTGCAGGAGGATGCCTACGCCGGCGCGCAGCAGGTGCATTTCATCGGACACCTGCAGACCAACAAGGTCAACCGCGTGGTGGGTCGGGTGGAGCTGATCCAGTCGGTGGACTCGTCCCGGCTGCTGCAGGCCATCCAGAAGCAGGCGCAAAAGCTGGGCATCGTGCAGGACATTCTGCTGCAGGTGAACATCGGTGCGGAGGCCAGCAAGGGAGGGGTCGCCCCGGAAGAGGTGGGCGAGCTTGCCCAGCAGGCGGTGCAGCTGCCCAATGTGCGCCTGCGCGGACTGATGTGTATACCACCGGTAGCGCAAAGTCCGCAGGAGGCTACACACTATTTTGTGGCCATGCGCCAGCTTTTTGTTGACACCAAGGAAAAAATGGCGGATAATGAAAACGATATGGACTGCCTTTCCATGGGCATGAGTCATGATTTTGAGCAGGCGATCGCCTGCGGAGCTACGCTGATACGGGTGGGAACGGCGCTGTTCGGCCCCCGTCCCACAGCGGATACACCGAAGAAGTGAGGGAGCTATCATGGGACTTTTTGACGAGATCAAGCGGCTGACCCGCCCCTATGACGACGAGGAAGAGGACGATTTTGACGATTATGAGCCGGTGGTGCGCCGCACCCAGCCGGAAAGCACCCCCCGCCGGGAGCGCCGCTCCTCCGGGGAGGGCACCCTGCCTGCCGGGCAGGAGTCCCGCAGCAACAAGGTGCTGAACATTCACACTACCACCCAGCTTCAGGTGGTAGTGGTCAATCCCGAGCGCTTTGAAAACGCCAAGGAGATCGCCGACCACCTGCTGGAAAAGCGTACGGTGGTGCTCAATCTGGAGTCCACCAACAAGGAGATCGCCCGCCGCCTGCTGGATTTTCTGTCCGGCGTGACCTATGCCCACGGCGGCAAGGTGAAAAAGGTCGCCCTGTCCACCTTTATCATCACCCCCTACAATGTGGACATTCTGGGTGATTTGATTGACGAACTGGAGAACAGCGGACTTTATTTCTGATTTTTTAGAGAGAACGCACACGGGAGGTACGGAATATGCTCACCCCTCAGGAAGTTTCCGAACGCGTATTTGCAAAGGCCACCTTCGGCGGCTACAACATGGCGATGGTGGATGAGTTTCTGGATGTGCTCACCGCCGATTACAGTACCCTTTACAACGAAAACGCCGTGCTCAAGGGCAAGATGAAGGTGCTGGTGGACAAGGTGGAGGAGTATAAGTCCACCGAGGAAGCCATGCGCAAGGCGCTCATGGCCGCCCAGCGTATGGCGGACGATCTGGTCAAGGAGGCCGAGCAGAAGAAGTCGGCCATCATCCGCCAGGCAGAGGATGAGCTGTCCGACAAGGCCGAGCAGCTGCGCCGTCAGGTGCAGGCGGAGGAGCGTCGGCTGGCGGCGGCTCAGGCGGCCACTGCCGACTATGTCCGGCAGGTGCAGCAGCTGCAGGAGCGGCATGCCGCCCAGCTGGCCGCGCTGGAGGAGATCTCCACCCCCGTCCCCGCCACCGACTCTCGGGTGGACGAGGCTGCCCGCGCCATTGACGACAGCGTGCAGCGTATTCTGGCGCAGCAGAGCCAGCTGGCCGCCCAGGAGCTGGCGCAGGAAAAGACCATGGAGGACACCACCGAGTTTGCCGCGGTCACCGTGGATGCCCCTGCACAGCCGTCGCCTGCGGTGGACGAGCAGGCCACCATGCGCTTTGGCGACCTGCAGTTCGGACGCAACTACGAAATCAAGTAAGCGTCTGAGCCGGGCGTCGAGAGCAGGCGAGGCGTGATAAAGAGAAAACAAACTTGGGAGAGGCGGAAAAACCGCCTCTCCCGGATTTTTTGCTTGACACGGGGAGAAAAAGCGGATAAGATAGCACTCGTATAATATGATATACCTGCACAGATGAGGACGAGTAGCGCGCCCCACACCCGTACAGAGAGCCGCCGGACGGTGCAAGGCGGTCGGGAGGTCGCGTGAACATCACCTCGGAGCAGAGGGCTGAACTCCCTTGGGAAAGTAAGTGCCTCCGGCACGCCCCCGTTACCGGGCGAAGCTTTGAGTGGCCGACACAGTCGGCAATAAGAGTGGTACCGCAGAGGATGATCCTTTGTCTCTTAACGAGGCAAGGGGTTTTATTTTTTATCAACAAATGTGATTTCATATAGGAGGAAACAGACATGGACTACAACAAGACCATCAATCTGCCCCAGACCGAATTCCCCATGCGCGCCGGCCTGCCCAACCGGGAGCCCGGTATGCTGGAAAAGTGGAATGAAATGGACCTGTACAACGAGATGCTCAAGAAGAACGAGGGCAAGCCCCGTTTCTCCCTGCACGACGGCCCTCCCTTCTCCAACGGCCATCCCCACATGGGCCACGCCATGAACCGCTCTTTGAAGGACTTCATCGTGCGCATGCACGCCATGCGCGGCTACTGGACGCCCTTCATCCCCGGCTGGGACAACCACGGTATGCCCATTGAGTCTGCCATCATCAAGGAGCAGAAGCTCAACCACAAGGCCATGTCCGTGCCCGAGTTCCGCACCGCCTGCCACAACTACGCCCAGAAGTACATCGACATCCAGCGCGAGGGCTTCAAGCGGCTGGGTGCGCTGGGCGATTGGGAGCATCCCTACACCACCATGGCCCCCGAGTTCGAGGCCGAGGAGGTCAAGATCTTCGGCGAGATGTACAAGAAGGGATACATCTACAAGGGCCTCAAGCCCGTGTACTGGTGCGCCAAGGACGAGACCGCGCTGGCCGAGGCGGAGATCGAGTACAAGGACGACCCCTGTACCACCGTGTATGTCAAGTTTGCTGTGAAGGACGACAAGGGCAAGCTTTCCAAGTACGGCGACCTGTCCAAGATGTACTTCGTCATCTGGACCACCACCATCTGGACCCTGCCCGGCAACCTGGCCATCGCTGTCCATCCCCGGGAGAGCTATGTGCTGGTTAAGGCGGACAACGGCGAACAGTACATCGTAGCCGAGGCGCTGTGCAACAAGGTCATGGCTGTGGGCGGCATCGAGAACTTCGAGATCGTGGAGCGCTTTGCCGGTCAGGACTTTGAGTATATGCTGGCTCAGCACCCCTTCCTGGACAAGACCAGCCAGCTGTGTACCGCCGAGTATGTCACCATGGAGTCGGGCACCGGCTGTGTCCACACCGCCCCCGGCTTCGGTGCGGACGACTACGAGACCTGCAAGCGCTACGGCATGGAGATGGTGGTCCCCGTTGACGACCGCGGCCGCCACACCGACTACGCCGGTAAGTATGCCGGTCTGAAGACCGAGGAG
>JAGBTC010000040.1 GCA_017631545.1 Oscillospiraceae bacterium | reverse complement strand
TGTCCCAGCTTGCTGGCGGTCATAAAGGCCGCCTTGTCATAGGATTCCAGAATAAAGGCAGCAATGCGTTTTTGTCCCTTAGAAAAGGAACTCATATTGTCCCGGATCAGGGCAAGAATATCCCGATTCATTTCTTTACACCTCTATATATCGCACGCATAATGAGCAAAAAGCTTCATTTTGCTCTATCATAGCGCGTTTGACATAGAAAAGCAAGCGGTTTTTGCAGGAAAACTTTCAAATCCTGCAAAAACCGCTTCTACTTCTTTAACAGCGCAAGCTCCTGCGCCGTCAGCTCTCGCCACTGGCCGGGGCGCAGCGTGCGGTCAAGGGCAACCGCCCCCTCCCGGACGCGCTTGAGGCGCACTACAGTCAGCCCTGCCTTGGCGCACATACGGCGCACCTGTCGATTCTTTCCCTGGTGGATGATCACGCTCAGCTGGGTCACCCCACCGCTGGTGCGTCCCCGGCTGACAATGGCCGGAGCGAGGGGTTCTCCGTCCAGCTCCATGGGGGCGGACAGAATGGGGAGTCCCCGTTTCACATCTCCGGTGACCCAGACCAGATATTCCTTTTCCACCTGATGGCTGGGGTGGATCAGCCGCTGAGTCAGCGCACCGTCATCGGTGAGCAGCAGCAATCCCTCGGAATCCAGATCCAGCCGCCCTACCGGCCATACCCGGCGTCCGCAGCCGGACACCAGTTCGGCCACCGTCTTTCGCCCGCGCTCATCGGACAGGGTGGTCACATAACCGCGGGGCTTGTTAAGCATAAGGTACACGCGCTGCTGCGCCCGGGCAAGGGGCACGCCGTCCACTGTGATCTCATCCCGGTCGGGGTCAGCCTTGTCCCCCAGCGTGGCCACACGGCCGTTGACGGACACTCTCCCCTGCTCGATCCATTGCTCCATGGCCCGGCGGGAGCCGATCCCGTGCTCGGACAGCAGCTTTTGCACACGCTGCTCCATATTCGCGCTCCCACCTTTCTTCTTTAATCAAACATCGCGCGCAGCCGCTCCAGCCAGCCTGCGCGCACTGTATACTGCTGCGCCGACTGTCCATACACCAGCGGACACAGCGCAACCAGCTCTTCGCCCAAATACCAAGTAACCGTCCCGGCCGTCGCTCCCCGCAGCACGGGCACCACCGGGCGGTTGATGAGAGAGACCTCCTGCCGCAGCTGCTCCCCCTCACACAGGGCATAGGTCACCGACTGCCCATACACCACATCCACCAACGAGGTCAGGCTGCCTTCCACCGGCACGCGGGTAAAGACCCGTCCCGCATCGGAAAGGGCAGTGCATTTGTAGGTGGAAAAACCGTAGTCAAACAGCGCGGCGTGATCCACCCAATCATTTCCATCGTCCAGCGTGACTGCGATCAGCCGCATATCCCCCCGCTGAGCGCAGGAGATCAGCGTGCGGCCCGCCTTTTCGGTATATCCCGTCTTCATGCCCACACAGCCCTCATAGCGCCAGAGCAGCTTGTTGTGGTTGGTAAAGCTGCGCCCGGCAATGGAGATGGATCGGGTGGCGACGATTTTGGCAATAGTAGGCACATTCATGCAGGCGACAGCCAGCCGCGCCATATCGGCGGCGGTGGACATATGCCCCTGCTCGGTCAGCCCACTGGGATTGAGAAAGCGCGTGTTTTCCATGCCCAGCTGCGCTGCCCTGCGGTTCATCCGGGCAACGAAGGCCTGCACCGTCTCGCCGCAAAAGCCTGCAACGGCTAGCGCCGCGTCATTGCCTGAGGCCAGCAGAAGACCGTACATCAGCGCCTCAAGGCTCAGGGTCTCCCCTTCCTTCAGGTACATGGACGAACCCTCTGCGCCGGTATATTCCTTTTTAATGGTCACCATCTCGTCCAGCGCATGGCCGGACTCCATGGCCACAAGGGCTGTCATCAGCTTGGTGATGCTGGCAATGTACCGTTTTTCGTTGGCATTGTGTTCATACAGCACACGGCCGGAATCAGCATCCACAAGAATGGCGCAGGCAGCCGAAGTGCCCGGCGCGCCCGAGGCGGCACAGCTGCCGCTGCAAAGCAGAAAGCATAGCAGCACACACACAAAGCGCTTCAAATCCATCACCTCATAGTAAAACATAGTTTTATTATAAGATGTCCTGCGCGCTTTTATCCGCCAACGGTGCGCTTATTCTGCCACATCCGGGTCAACCGCCTGTGCCGCAGCCTTTTTCTCCTGCTGCTTGTCAATAAAACCGGTGATCTTGTCCACCACCTCGGGCACCATGTCGACCACACGGTCCACCGTTGTGCTGGCGGGAGGAGAAACGGGCAGCAGGCGCACGCTGTCCCCCTTGACCACAAGAAAGGCCACCGGCTCCAGCTTGGCACCGGCTCCGCCGCCCCCGCCAAGGAGTTGGCCGCAGGAACGGCTGCCGCCTTCTTGCCGGCGGTAAAGTCCGCACCGCCGCTGCCAAAGCCAAAGGAAAGCTTGGACACAGGCAGCAGGGTCACGCCCTCGGCGCGGATGGGCTGACCAATGATGGTATTCGAATCCACCATCGTGTGAACATTCTCCATAATGGTGGAGAATAGATCATTGATCGGGTGCTTGTTTTCCATAACTCAAACGACCTCACTTTTCCTTGTTGTTTTGCTCAGTACAGAACGGTTTTTCATTAAAACGCGAAGGGCTCTCCAGCCCAGAACGGCGGCCAGCGCCACCAGTTGATACAGCTTCAGGTACAGAGATACATACAGATAGATGTGCGTGCGTTCGCCCTCGTAGTCCATCTCCACCCGGGCGTGGCCGTCCTCCACCTCCAGCACTTGGGTCAGCGGCGTCCACAGACTTGCCAGCAGAGCATTGGCCTGCCCGTAGCGAATGGCGGTATCCGCCGGGTCGGGCAGGGAGACGGTGAGCAGCAGCTCCAGCTTATCCGCGCGCAGCCGGCAAAACAGGGCCTTTACCGCGTCCAGCACCGCAGGCAGAAGCTCCACCAGCGTGGTTACAACGCCGCCGATGGGTCGCTTTTCTGTTTGGGTGGGCGGCGCTTTCGTCTTTTTTTTCGGTTTCTTTTCCCGGGGCTTGGCAGGAAGCAGCTTCACACGCACCGCACCCAGCCGCACACTAAGGCCAAAGCCCTCCTGACTGTAATGTGCCACACAGCCCACACGCAGCTGCCCTAACAGCAACAGCGCCGCCGCCACGCCCAATGCAATCCACAGCCCGGTCATTCCAGCGTCGGCTGCTCGACGGTCTTGGCAGCCTCCTCCTCACGCAGCTTGGCCACGGCGGCCTCCAGCTCCAGCGTGATCTGTCCGTCCTCCGGGGTGGAGTCGGGCAGCTCAGGCAGCTCGTCCAGATCGGACAGATTGAACGAGCGCAGAAAATTCTTGGTGGTGCGGTACAAAATGGGCCGCCCCGGCACCGCCAGCCGGCCGCATTCCTCGATCAGCTCCCGCTCCATGAGCAGACTCACGGTGTACGAGCTGTCCACCCCACGGATCTGATCCACATAGGCACGGGTGGTAGGCTGGTAGTAGGCGATGACCGCCAGCACCTCCAGCGCCGACTGAGACAGACGGGCAGGCTTGCGGCTTTCCAGCGTTTTGCGGATATGGTCGGCATACTCCGGCGCGGAACAAAGCTGATAGCTGTTGTCCAGCTTCACCAGTCGGATGCCCCGGTGCTGAAAGCTGTATTCGTCCATCAAATGCTGGGTCACCTGTTCCAGCGTGTCCCGGTCAATGTCCAGACCCACGCACAATCGCTCAGCAGCCACCGGCTCGCCGGAGGCAAACAAAATCCCCTCCAGCGCGGCCTGCAATTCCTTCAGTTCCATGTCCTTCTCCCCTCTCAATACCCGTCGGCGGTGAAGTTCAGCTCGCTCTGCTCCCGATCCCCCTGCGTGGAGGTGACGGTGCAATCCTCCTGCGTGCCGGCCAGACGAAGGCGGTTGGCCTTGCACAGCTCCAGCACGGCGATAAAGGTGGCCACGATCTCCGAGCGGCTGCGGTTTCCCTTGAACAGCGCGCGAAAGCGGGTCACACCGAAATTGACCAGTCGCTTGATGATCTCTGCCGCCTTGTCCGCCACGGGGTACGGCTCGCGCCCCACGATTCCCTGAAAGGCACTGACCGGGGGCGGCAGCTTGTGATCCACCCGCCGAAGCACCTGCGTCATGGCGTGGTGCAGATCCTCGGGCTGATGCACATAGCGGTAAGTCGTGTCCTTTTTCACCGGCTCGGGCTGCTTGGTAAGAAAGTCCCGTCCGTAGCTGTACCGGGCATCAAAGGCAGACACAACATGCTTGATCTTCAGATAATTTTCGTTGCGCTGGTGGGCCTCCAGACTTGCGATGAGCTGCTCCATCTCAGACAGAGCCTCTTCATCGTGGATGGACAGCAGCATCCGGGTCTTGATATAGATGAGATGGGAGGCCATGGTGACAAACTCACTTGCCACCTCCAGATCCAGCTGCTTGCGCTGCTGCATCCACTCCAGATACTGCTCCAGAATGAGGGATATCTGGATGTCCTTGATCTCCATCTTGTTTTTACTGAGCAGGTGCAATATCAGATCCAGCGGGCCGACAAAGTCCTCCATGTCAGTCTGCCTGGCCTTAACTACGCCTTCCAGACGATAAATGGGTGCTTCCATGCCGCACCTCCTTAAATACCAAAGGAATAATGGATGTACATATAGGGAAACCGGGTCAGTACACACAGCCTCTCCAGCACCCAGCCCATCACCGCGCCCAGCGGACCGGAGAAAAAGCCAAACCACGCCAAAGCGACCACAACCAGCAGCAGGTAGCGCTCGCAGCGCAGATAGCCGTAATACAGCCGGTCGGGCAGCACGGAAAACAGCAGCTTCGAGCCGTCCAACGGCGGAATGGGGATCAGGTTGAACAGGCCGAGGCCCACACTCATCACCGCCACGCTGCACAAAAAGAATAGCACCCACTCCGCAGCACCGTTATGACGCCCCCCATTCAGGGTCAGCACCAGCGACCCCAGCAGCAGGCTGACCAGCGCCAACACAAAATTGGACAGCGGCCCGGCCGCGGCGGTGATGGCCATGTCCCGCTTGGGGTGCTTGAAGGATCGGATGTCCACCGGCACGGGCTTTGCCCACCCCACCCGGGCCACCAGCATCAGCGCAAAGCCAAGCCAATCGATGTGCGCCAGCGGGGACAGCGTCAGCCGCCCGGCGCGCTTGGCAGTTGGGTCACCGAGAAGGTACGCCGCAAGACCGTGGCACAGCTCATGTACCGTCAGGCACACCAGCACCGCCACGGCGGACAGCACCAGCAGCCCCAGATACACGAAGTCAAAGTTGGCAAGAAAGCCGCGTATCACCTGCATGGTACACCTCCCCAAACTATTACACATTAGTATAACAAATCCCGGCAGAAAATACAAGTTCCGCCGCAAGAAAAAACAGACCGGATGCAACGGCATCCGGTCTGCGGTTTATTCCTGTGTTCTCCCCTGCTCCACATGGGCAAAGATGAGGTTGAGCAGCTCCTGCCGCCCCGTCCCCTTTTCCGCAGAAAACGGGATCAGCTGCACGCTCTCGTCCAGCTCCAGCGTCAGGCGAATCTGCTGCAAATTGGGCTCGATCTCGCTTTTTTTCAGCTTGTCCAGCTTGTTGGCCACCACCACAAAGGGGCGGCCGGCATCCTTGTACCACTGAGCCATGGTGCAGTCGTCAGCGGTGGGCTTGTGCCGGGCGTCCACGATCATTACACCCAGACTCATCAGCTCGGGATCGGCAAAGTATTCCTCCATCAGTATGCCCCAGCGGTCGCGCTCGCCCTTGGATACCTTGGCGTAGCCGTACCCGGGCAGATCCACCAGATAGAAGGCCCGGTCGATGCGGAAATAGTTGATGTGGACGGTCTTGCCGGGCGCCGCGCCCACCCGGGCGA
>JAGBTC010000039.1 GCA_017631545.1 Oscillospiraceae bacterium | reverse complement strand
CGCATTTACCATGGACCACGTCAGCAGCTCGTTGCCTCGGTCGTACTCCAGCTGGCCGCCTTTGGTCAGCAGCTGCACGGCGACCGTCGCGTCGTTCAGGCTCCGGGCCGACTGGGTGATGGTTGCCACCGGGCAGCCGAAGGCCTCCAAGTCCTGCATGATGCCCGCCGCGTTGTGCGGGTCGATGCCGATGCCCAAAAAGTTAAGGCCGAACCGCTCCCGCAGCTCAGCCAGTTGTGAAACTATGAATTTATAATCATTCATGAAGTCAGAGGCGCCGCCGGTCACGGTGATGAGGCCCATCTGCTCCCATAGGTCATAAGGTGCCAGGTCCGTCTCGATGTGCTCCTCCAGGCGGCCCCGGGGCATGAATGAGTGGGTGTGCAGGTAGTACCGGCCACCACCCAGGGGGAACTCCAGGGCCAGGGTGGTCAGGTCGCCGCCGCTGGACAGGTCCAGGCCTACCCAGCAGTCCCGGTAGCCGTACTCCACCAGCTCCGCCAGACGCCGCTCGGATCCGCAGGCCTTCCAGGCGTCGGGGTCGATGTACTGGTCGTCGGTATTCTTGACCCACATATTGAGGCATTTGGTCAGGAAGTCCCGCAGCTCCGCGCCGCCCATGTCCCGGGCGGTCTGAGCGTCCTGCCGCAGCGTCTCCATTTTCTCGGGATCCCTGCAGAGGAAGGGGTTGGCCTTGATCCAGTTGCGCTCGTCCCAGATGTCGTCGCCAGGGTCCAGACAATAGATGTCAATAAAAAAGTCCTCCGCAGTCGTTAAACCGCGCAGGACCTTGACGGCATAGTCGTCCATTTCCTTGCAGAAGCTGTTCAGCTGATCACCACGGGTGGTGATCATACTGACCAGCGTCTCAGGAAGGGAACGCGTGCCGTTGTATATTGCTTTGTAGATTTTATTATCTTTGTGCTGGTGCAGCTCGTCGATACTGGAGAAGATGGACCGGAAGCCATCATCCAGGCCGGCCTCACGGCTCAGCGCCTCGATGGTGCACTGAGTCTCCAGCGCGATGATGGTGCTCTTGTAGTCCTTGACGTCAAACAGCTCACCCAGGTCCGGATCCACCTGCACAAATTTGCTCATTTCTTCCCAGGCCAGCCGCGCCTGCCGCTTTTTGGTGGCAACGGTGAACAGCTTGCCGTGGTGGTAGCCGGAAAAGCCGGCGATATAGGTGCCCAGGATGCCGTTCTCGAAGGTCTTGCCGTTCTGCCGGGCCATGCTCTTGTAGCGCCGGCGGAACCGTCTGCAGCCGTTCACGACCTTTTTCCATCCGAAGGTGCAGCCGATGTCAAAAACCTGGGCGGGTATCAGCTCCACCGGCCGGGGCTCCGCGCCCTCTGCGATGGTCAGCGTCTCCGCATAGGACAGCACCCGCTCAGCCGCTTCGGGGTCCCAGTAATAGGGGAAGGCGCTGGACTGCTCGAAGCTCCTCTCGATGTCCTTGAGGTGCCGCGCGCAGGCCAGACGGTGCAGCTCACCGACGCCTTCCACCTGGCCAGCCACGACGGCCCGGGCGTAGGAGGTCACCCGGTCATTGTATTCAGTCGCGGCGCTCATGCACTACCCGCCGCCTTTCCAAACTGGGCGAACTTGTTGGCCTTCGGCGCCTCATCCTTGACAGGCACCACCAGCTTGCAGCGGCTGGAGATGGTCAGACCCAGCGCGCTGGCTGCAGTGGTTGCCTGCTTGAAGTAGCGGTCGCAGCGCTTGTCCAGCTTGTCCAGGGCCTCCGCCCAGGCTGTCATCTCAAGAGGGGCCATGTCCTTCGGCAGCTGCTTCTGCACCACGCGCAGGTTCTTGACCGCCTGGGCGTACAGCTCCTGGGCCACGACGTAGCGGGCCAGGGTGTCGCAGTCGGTCTCGCCCATAATTTTCAATTTCTGCAGCTGCTCAGCGATCCGGTCAAACTCCTTCTTCTGCTTAGCAGTCAAAAAAGAAGGAGCGGCGATGTCATCCGTGACCGGCTGCACTTCGCTGCTCCGACGTTCCTTTATTTCCTCTTTGGTCAGATGCTTGTTACCTTTAGCGATGACCAGGTTAATGGGCTGTCTGGGTCCTGCCATGACCGCCGCCCTCCTTTCTGTTTGTTAGTTCAAAAGCGCAGCCTCCAGTGCTGCGATGACCTTGATCAGGTCCCGGTGGTAGGTGGCCTCGATGGTCACGCCGGGGGTGTCGGTCAGCAGGGTCACGTTGGGGCTGAGGGACTTGACGCCCTCCACCGTGCCGTCTGCGGCGGTGGCGTGGGCCGTGGATCCCTTGTAGGGCTCGAAGTCGGACATAGTGTCGGAGAACTCGAGCATTAAATTCGAGATGACTGCGGTGGTGTCGTTGAACTTCTCGCTCTTTGCCATAGGCCGAAGAAGAACGTGCTGCACCGTCCGGCCCTGGTGGTCCAGCCACAGCGTCACGCTCCGGCTGGTGCTGCTCTTTTGTGCATAGGTCCCGTCGGTATACATGAGGACTAAAGCGATGTAGCTGTTCGTCGCCACATTACCGACGGAGAAAGTGAGGGCCTTGCCGTCACGGCTCTGCACAATTTCTTTCAGATAGTTGGCATACAGTTCCATATAGTACGCGCCGGAGATATTCGCCCGCACGCCCTGCCCGTGTACCACGCAGCCAGCAAGGGAACAGTTGGCCAGATTCAGCACGTTCCGGCCGTAGCGGCTGACGGTGACCGCGGACAGTTCAGCCCGGGGGACGTATTCGGCCACCGTTTCGTCATAGGTCAGCACGGGCCAGAAGGTGAGGTCCACCGTGCCGCCGGTCAGAACCACGATATACACGCGCACGGTCTCGCCGTTCAGCGTGACGTGGCCACCCTCACCGGTATCTGCGCAGCCGGTGACTTCTGCACCGTCCAGGAACCTATTGAGCCGGATGGAATAGCCGGCGGCGCTGGTGGATCCACCGGCAGGGCAGCCGCGCAGATACACAGTGCCGGTCAGTCCGGTCAGTTCACGCGCCAGGTAAAATGCAGCGTTCGCCGTTGCGGTGCCCTTTACGGACACGCTGCCGTCACCGTTCACGGTGTACGTCACGCCGCTGACGGTCTGGGTGCCCGCGTCATAGGGCAGCGGGAGAAGATTGACGCCCCGCACCTGCACTCCCAGCTCATGCTCGACCGGGGAGACGTCGCCCGCCCGCACGGTCTCACCCCTCACCTTTTTCTTGAGCGCGTTGGCGTAGAGGTTCGCCACGTTACTCGCAGACGCTGCAGCGGCCTCAGCGGAGGCGACTGCGCGGTCGGCGTCCGCTTTGACGTTGGCCACAAACTGGCTGTACGCGTCAGGGGAGGGGGCGGCGGGGGTCTGCCCCTCAGTGTAGCCGCTGCGGGCCAGCTCCACCTTCACCTCGTTGGTAGTGATGAGCGTGCTGCCGATGTCACCCCGGAGGCTGACGTGGAAGTGGTTGCCCTGGGTCTGATAGTGGACCGCCGTGGAGCGGGCCAGCACCTCAGCCGGGACAGTGCACACGCCGGAGCTGTTCAGCGGGGCCCCATAGCTCTCACCGGTCACCTCATCGCGGAAGATAGCAGTCTTGGCAGCGCTGGCCCAGTCACTCGAAAAAGTGAAGGCCGCTTTCAAATATAACTTGCTATCTGTAGCAGGCGCGAAGGTGTCCACCCGGGTCATCTTCTGGCCGGAAATTTCAAACTTTAACATACATAAACCTCACACACGTCAGGCGGTCAGGTGACCGCGTAAACGGGTTGACATAAAACGGCCGTGGGGACTTTTTGCCACAAATAGG
>JAGBTC010000038.1 GCA_017631545.1 Oscillospiraceae bacterium | reverse complement strand
AGAAGGACGGCTATGTCCAGATCGCCAACATTTTTGAAGAGACTGCTCGCAACGAGCGCGAGCACGCCAAGATTTGGTTTAAGCTGCTCCACGGCGGCTCGGTTCCCGGCACCATGGACAACCTGGCCGATGCCGCTGCCGGCGAAAACTACGAGTGGACGGATATGTACGCCACCTTCGCCAAGGAGGCCCGTGAGGAGGGCTTTGAGGAGATCGCCTTCCTCTTTGACGGCGTGGCCGCCATCGAGAAGGAGCATGAGGAGCGTTACCGCAAGCTGCTGGCCAATATCGAGGGCGGGCTGGTATTCTCCCGTGACGGCGATATGATCTGGCAGTGCGGCAACTGCGGTCACATCCATGTGGGCCCCAAGGCGCCTCAGGTGTGCCCTGTGTGCGAGCATCCCCAGGCCTATTTTGAGCTGAAGGCTAACAACTATTGATCGTGAAACGGCAAGGCCGCCGGACAGGAACCTGTCCGGCGGCCTTTTTTTGAGATAAGCGATGGGGTGGAGATCAGTTTTTCCGCTTGCGGTAGCGCTCCTCCTCGCTGAAGATGCAGCCGCAATACTTTTGCATATACATTCCCTGTTCCCGGGCGAAGTCCTGCCCCTCCCGAAACAGCGGGCGAAAGTCTCGGTACAGAAACTCCACGCCGTACTGTTGTGCTGCCTTGCGGGCGATGGCACAAATGGCCTCGTGATTTTGGTAGGGGCTGATGAGCAGGGAGGTGGTGAAGGAGGAAAAGCCGTTTTCTGCGGCGTATTTGGCGGTAGCCTCCATGCGGCAGGTATAGCAGTGGACGCACCGGGCGTCAATATTGTCGGCCACGGCGGTGACAAAGGGACGCAGGTCGTAGGTGCCGCCGATGACCAGCTTCATAGCGATCTGCTTGGCGTATTCCTCCAGCGTGCGCTTGCGGGCCTGATATTCGGTGTAGGGGTGGATGTTGGGGTTGTACCAGAAGCCCACCGGCTCAATGCCTTCCTCCCGCAGCAGGGCAATGGGGCGGTTAGCGCAGGGGGCGCAGCAGATGTGCATCAGCGTTTTTTCCACTTGACTCACTCCAATCGGATGATGTCGCAGGTGAGTGCCTGCTTCAGGGCGTAGGCGATGGTGCTGGCGGTGCCTCCCTTGGGGATACCGTCGTACACGGCGATGATGCGGCAGGAGCGATCCACCATATAGCGGTTGCGG
Organism: Oscillospiraceae bacterium; assembly: GCA_017631545.1. Taxonomy (GTDB): domain Bacteria; phylum Bacillota; class Clostridia; order Oscillospirales; family Oscillospiraceae; genus Lawsonibacter. Next base: position 1,124 of record JAGBTC010000038.1, on the reverse strand, counting down.
CGCATCATGCACCCCCGGTCGTAATGGTGCTGCACCATAGTCTCGAAATCGCACTGATCCAGCAGGGCTGCGTGCAGCTTGTGCTCCGGTTCCGGCCAGCTGTCCGTCTGGTTTTCGCAGGGGATGGCGGCCTCCACCGTAACATCGGTATGTTGATCCCGCAGCGCCAGCACCTGCCGGCAGAAATACAGGTCGCAGCCCCGTGCCATGCCGCAGATAAAATGCCGGCAGCCGGCATCGTAGGCGCGCTCCAGCGCCTGATCCAACGCCTGCTTCAGCGCCGTGCAGCGGGGGTCGCTCTCGTTTGTGTGCCAGGGCAGCTTGTCCGGCCGATGCCCTGTAAAGCAGCAGGTATGCTCCCGATCCATGGGCTGCCCTCCTTCACGTAAGTACCACTATTGTAAACCAATACAGCTGGCAAGTCAAGGAAAAATAGAACAATTGTTTGACTTTTGCTGAGGGATGGAGTATCATAAGCAACAGAAAGGGGTGAGGGCGTGGAACGGGTGATTTTTCACTGCGACCTGAACAGTTTTTTTGCTTCGGTGGAGCTGCTGGACCACCCGGAGCTGCGCCATCTTCCGGTGGCGGTGTGCGGCGACCCGGAGGGGCGGCACGGCATTATTCTGGCCAAGAACGAGCCGGCCAAAGCGGTTGGTGTGCGTACTGCGGAGACCATCTGGCAGGCTAAGCGAAAGTGTCCCGAGCTGGTGCTGCTGCCCTCTCACCATGACCGCTATCGGGAATTTTCCCGGCGGGTCAACGCCATTTATGAGGAATTTACCGACCGGGTGGAGCCCTTTGGTATTGACGAAAGCTGGCTGGATGTGACGGGTAAGCTGCATCTGTTCGGTGGGGATGCCCAGGCATTGGCTGACCGTATCCGCGCCCGGGTTCGTACGGAACTGGGGCTGACGGTTTCGGTGGGCGTGTCCTTTAACAAGGTGTTTGCCAAGCTGGGCAGCGACTATAAAAAGCCGGATGCCACCACTGTCATTGGGCGGGAGGATGTGGAGCGCATGGTGTTCCCTCTGCCAGTGACCGACCTGTTGTTTGTGGGGCGGGCGGCGGCGCAGGAACTTGCCCGCTACGGTGTGCATACCATCGGACAGCTGGCCGCCTTT
>JAGBTC010000037.1 GCA_017631545.1 Oscillospiraceae bacterium | reverse complement strand
GCGGCGTTGGTGGCGGCGCAGGCGTCGCTGCCCTTGCGGAAGGCAACACCGTAGAACTCCTCAGCCAGCTGGTCGACGATGACCAGGTTGGCGTAGTCGGTGCCCTCACCGATCATGGCCTTGGCCAGAGTGATGTCCAGAACGGCGGCATCGCAGGTGCCGGCAGCCACTTCCATCAGGCAGTCGGTCTGAACGGTCTTGGGAACGAAGGTGGCCTGAGCCAGGTTCTCGTCGCCCTCGATGGTGGACTGGCCGGCAGAGCCCTGCTCGGCGCAGACATTCTTGCCGATGAGAGAAGCGGTGTTCTCATAAGCGGCGTCCTTGAGCATCACGACCACCTGGGCGTTAATGACATAGGGATCGGTGATCTCCATGTTGGCCTGGCGCTCCTCGGTGATGGTCATGCCGTTCCACACGCAGTCGATGGTGCCGGCATTCAGCTCCACTTCCTTGGTCTCCCACACGATCTCCTGGAACTTGGGGGTGACGCCCAGCTTCTCGCACACGGCCTTGGCCAGCTCGGTGTCAAAGCCGGTGAACTCGCCGTTGGCGTCGGTGTAGTTCATGGGCTCGTACACGGTGTAGCCGATGATCATCTCACCCTTGGCCTTGATGGCCTCCAGGTCAGAGGCCTCGACCTCGGGCTGGGAAGCGGCAGCGCTGCCGGAGCTGGCAGCAGGAGCGGTACAGGCGACCAGAGCCAGGCTCATCACCAGAGCCATAGCCAGAGCAATAAACTTCTTCATGATGTATTCCTCCAAATCAATTCGTTCTTTCCGCCGGGGTCTGCCCCCGACACTTTTGCATTTTACCACGCTAAATCGTCAATGTAAAGCCCCAATTTTATTTTTTCTGATTTTTGTTCTTTTTGACTGTTTTTTCTCCCTCGTGCCCCCTGTACTCTGTACAGAAAAAGAGGGAGCGCCGCAGCTGCGGCGCTCCCTCTTCGTCCCTTGCGGGAAAATTACTGCATGCCGTTCTCGTAGGCCTCGATCATCTTCTTGACCATCTGGCCGCCCACAGAACCGGCCTCACGGCTGGACAGATCGCCGTTGTAGCCCTGCTTCAGGTTGACACCCACCTCGTTGGCGGCTTCCATCTTGAACTTGTTCATCGCCTCGCGGGCATTGGGAACCATGATCTTGTTGCTGCTGTTGCTCTTGGACATTGTCGTTTTCTCCTTTGCGTTAGCATTCGTATTTTCTCGGACGGAACATCCGAGCATAGCTTTGCCCGCAACAAAATTCCTATGCATTCGTCCATTTTCCTGTTTTCGTAAAAATTCCGATATTTTCCCCGCGAAAAAAGTTGCCCTTGTCCCGCAGGCTCCCCTTCTCGTGCCAACCAACGGCAAAGGGCGCTACATCACACTCTCCGGCTTCATGCTCATCACCGACACTTCAAAGGCGGTGCGTTCCTCCTCCCGATCGTCCAGTCGTTTGGTGTATGTACGGCTTTGCAGCCGCCCCTCCAGCGTCAGCCGCGCCCCTACCGCAAATCCTCCACACCGCTGCGCCAGCGTTCCCCACGCGATGCACGGCAGGTAGTCCGAGCGTCCGTAGCGCCGGTTGACCGCCAGCATCAGGTCACAGATATCCCGCCCCAGCGGCGTACGGCGGTAGACGGGCTGCTTGCACAGCGCACCGGTCAGGGTCAGGCGGTTGTCGTCCTCCCCCATCTCCCAGCACAGCTGCCGGGCCAGAACTGTAATGACCAGTCGGCTGCCCTGTCCGCTGCGGTTATTAAAGGAGCGCACCTCCCCCACCACCGTCACCTCGTCCCCCTCCCGGGGAAAGCGCCCGTCCAGCGCCTGCTGGCTGACCAGCACATTCAGCGTATCCAGCACCCCGGACAGGCGGCAAACCGCCAGGGGAAAAATCCAGAAGGTATGCTCGTGATTGCAGTGGGACACCTGCGCCGCCCGGCTCACCCGCCCGTGCAGGATAATGCTGTTTTCCGTTCGTCCGTGTTCCATGGCTATCTCCTCGCTTCGTCGTATCTGCTTGGAGTATATGCGCCCCGGCGAACGGGTATGTCCGCAAAAAGCCCCCGTGTATACACACGGGGGCTTGGCGTTTGGTTTTATTTGGAGGCCCAGCTGTCGGTGGCCTCGGCGGTGAGATAAGCGTTGATAAAGCCGTCCAGCTCGCCGTCCATCACGGCATTGATGTTGCTGGTTTCAAAGGCGGTGCGGGTGTCCTTGACCATCTGGTAGGGCATAAAGACATAGGAGCGGATCTGGCTGCCTCACTCGATCTTCAGCTGAACACCCTTCAGGTCGGAG
>JAGBTC010000036.1 GCA_017631545.1 Oscillospiraceae bacterium | reverse complement strand
TATTGCGGTGAACAAAAAGCTTCCGGGATGTTTCAGATACGTTCAGGTTATTTTCGAAGAACTTGTTGATGGTAAACAGAGTTTCCTGGTCCAAAGAATCGATGGAATTCTTTTTGAACACCTCGGACAGGAAGATCTCGCACAGGGTGGTGGGCAGCTGGTAGATCAGCCGGCCGATGCCCAGATTTTCGTAGTTGATGATGGTCTTTTCGGTGTCGAACACCTTACCCACATCGATGGCTACTCCGGCCTCTTTATAGGCGCGGGCCAGATCGCGGATGTGGTTGACCACGGTGCCGATGCCGATGACCACCTTGATGCCCAGCTCCTGAGAAACGGTGTCGGCGATCTGCTTTGCGATTTTGAACAGATCCTTGCTCTCCACATTTTCGGGCAGCTGCTTGATCAGCGCCACATCCGTTTCGCTGATGGACAGGACAAAATCGCTCTGCTTGTCGGGAAACAGGCTCTGGATCACATCGATAATCGCAATGTCCGCAGGATCCAGCTGGCGCACGAGGAAGGCGGCACGGGGCGCTTCGGAAACGAAGTGCAGCTCCTTGGCGCGGGTGTAAATGTCACCCAGCAGCATATTGTCCGAGATGATGTTCTTGACAAAAGTGGCCTTGTCGTGCTTTTCCTCGTAATAGGTCTTACCGCCGTTGAAGGCAACCGCGGCCATGGCGCACAGCATATTGGCCTGCTCGTCCTCGCCCTGGACAAAGGCGGCATAGTCAAACTGCGCGCCCCAGCCCATGAGAGGCTTGAAGGTTCGACCCTCCCAGCGCACATCCTGCGCGCCGGCGGCATTCACCGCCTCCACCGCGCCCGGCCACTGCTCGCCCATCCAGGCAAGCTCGCTGCAGGCAACCACATTGCCCTCCGCGTCGATCACGCCCACGGCACGGTCGATACTCTCCTTCATTTGAAGTACGAGACTTTGAAAAATCCGATTTGCCACAAACATCCCCTCCTGATTTTGGCAGCGTCGTACGCCTTTATTATAAAGGTCTGGTCGGTCATTTTGCAAGAGTTTTTTTCGTTTTTTTGTGGAAATTGCCGAATTTTCACTCTCACTCATTCCACCGCCGCCCGCAGCGCGGTCAATTCCGCCTCGGTCAGCGTCCGCCAGCCGCCCTTTTCCAGCCCTTCATCCAGGCTCAGCGGCCCCATGGACAGCCGCTTGAGGTAGGTCACCGGCTTGCCCTGGGCAGCCAGCATACGCTTGACCTGATGGAACTTTCCTTCCCGCAGGGTAACAAGGCACTTCCCCTCCCCCAGCGGCACAAGGCCGGCGGGCATACACTCCAGCCCGTCCTCCAGCGTCATGCCCCGGGCAAATGCCTGCACATCCGCCTCGTCGGGCTGCCCCTCCACATGGGCCAGATACACCTTGTCCACATGGCTTTTGGGGGCAAGCAGGCGGTGGGCCAGCTCCCCGTCGTTGGTGAGCAGCAGCAGACCCTCGGTGTCCTTATCCAGCCGCCCCACCGGAAACAGCCCCTGTCGGCGGTAGTGTTCGGGCAGCAGGTCAAGGACGGTAGACTGGCGCTTGTCCTCAGTGGCGGAAAGCAGTCCGCCCGGCTTATGCAGCATCAAATAAGTCATGCCGCCCCCCACCGACTGTCCGTCCACGCACACCGGTGTGTGCGCCTCACATTTCTGTTCCGGCCGAAGGGCAGTCTCACCGCCTACGCTCACCCGTCCCTGACGGATCAGCTCCATGACCTCCTTACGGCTCCACCGGCCGGTGGCGGCCAGCCGTTTATCCAGACGCTCCATGCGCCCACCCTCTTTCCCTGTGTTGGAATATCCTCCCGACCGGGCGCATAACCATGAACAAACGCACTGCCGAAAGGAGAAATAACCGATGCTGATTTTCACCGCAAAGCTTCCCCGCCGCACACTGGCGGCGTGGGCGCTGGCTGCTGCCGCACTGTGCGGCTGCGCCCTGCTTGCCAATACCAACGCTCTGCGCCTGCTCCACGGGCCGGAGGTGTCCGCCGCCGCCCTGACCCGGCGCACGGTAAAAACCGAGCAGGATCGGCTGGAGCTGCTGCGCGAGTGCGGCTGGGAGGTCGCACCCAAGCCGCTGGCCGTGGAGGAGCTTCAGCTGCCCGAGCAGTTTGAGGCAGATATGCAGGAATATCTCGACCTGCAGCGCCAACAGGGCTTTGACCTGACCGACTGTGCAGGCAAGCGAGTCAAACGATACACCTACGCCATCACCAACTACCCCACCGCTCAGACGGATGTACAGGTCAATCTGCTGGTACGCAAAAACACGCTGGTGGGCGGTGAAGTGGTCTGTCCCCGGCTGGACGGCTTTGTACACGGCTTGCAGCGGCCGGCAGATACGCAAACGCCCGGAGGCTGATCCCCCCGGGCGAGCGACGCTTATTTTTTGTCGACGATGTGGACATTGACATGGTCGTAAGTCATCTCCACGCCTGCGGCGTCAAAGGCGGGCTTGAGCTGGTTCATCAGCTCGAAATACACGCCCCAGTAGTCCCCGGCGGCGCACCACACGCGCACGGTGTACTCGATGCTGCTGGGGCCGTAGTTGGACACGGTCACAAAGGGGGCAGGGTCGGCGTGGATCCGGCCGTCGGCAGCGATGAGGGCGTTGATGGTATCCTTCACCGTCTGAATGGGCGAATCGTAGCCGGCAGTCACCTTCAGCTCCACGCGACGGGTGTCCTTGCCATTGTAGTTGATGATGCGGGCCGCGGCAATGTCGCTGTTGGGCACATGAATGACCTTGTTGTCCGGGGTAACCAGCACCGTATAGGCCAGTCCCACCGCCTGCACCGTGCCGCTGTTGGCACCGGCCTCAACATAGTCCCCGGCATGGAAGGGCTTGGTGAGCAGCAGCTGGATGCCCCCGGCCAGATTGGACAGGGTGTTCTGCAGCGCCAGAGAGACCGCAAGGCCGGCCACGCTCAGCAGGGCGATCAGGCTGGTCACATCAATGCCCAGCGAGCCAAGGATGATCAGAATGGCAACAAAATACAGCACCACCCGCAGCATGGACTGGATAAACCGACTCAGCGTGGTCTCCAGCCGGCTGCGGTTGAGAACACGGGCGATCACGCCGCTGACGACCTTTACGGCAACGATGCAGCACACCACGGTGAACAACACCTTGATCAGCAGCCCCAGCGAAAGATTCAGGGACACGGAGCTGAACACGCCCCCCACCGTACCCATAGCCTGATCCACACTCATAATCGATTTCCTCCTAACTGTTTATACAAAAAGCTTATTCCCCGTCACCGATATAGCGCTTGATACAGGAGAATGTCTCCTCACTGAGCGCGTGCTCCATGCGGCAGGCATCGCCGGCCGCCGTCTCCGGACTGACTCCCAGCCCGATCAGCCACCGGGTAAGCAGATCGTGCCGCTCGTACATGGTGCGGGCAACACGCTCCCCCTCTTCGGTCAGGCGGATACCGCCGGAGCGCTCCATCTCAATGTAGCCGTCCGCGCGCAAAATGGACATGGCCCGGCTGACTGAGGGCTTAGAAAAGCCCATGTGCTGCGCCACATCAATGGAGCGCACCACGCCCTTTTCCCGGCGCAGGATCAGTATGGTCTCCAGATAGTCTTCACCGGACTGATGCAGATGCATAGATCCACCTCATTCAACGAATATTAAACCGATTTTTGTCATTATACCATAGGTTCTGTCCCCATGCAAGGCGAAACGATACGGGCGTGCCGAAGCTTCGGCACGCCCGTGTTTCAGTGACCCAATGCAAGGTCGTACAGTTCGTTTTTGGACAAGTCCAGCTCCCGGGCGGCCTGCTTCACCGCATCCTTGAGGGAAGCGCCGCCCTGACGCAGCACAAGCACCCGGGCAAGACCGTCCTCCAGCGTGGCCTCCGGCTCCTGCACCGGCTCTGCTCCGCGCACGACCAGCACAAATTCCCCCTTGGGTTCGTTGCTTTCGTACCACTCCACCGCCTGCTCCAGCGTCAGGCGCAGCACCTGCTCGTGCAGCTTGGACAGTTCCCGGCACACGGAGATGGGACGCTGGCCGCCAAAGGCGTCTTTCAGGTCGGACAGGGTGGCAGACAGCTTGTGGGGAGCTTCGTAGAACACCATGGTGCGTTCCTCCCCCTTCAGGCGATCCAGATGCGCCTTGCGGTTTTTCTTGTTCATGGGCAAAAAGCCCTCAAAGGTGAACCGATCCGTGGGCTGACCGGACACAGCCAGCGCCGTGACCAGCGCGCAGGGCCCGGGAATGGCCACCACGCCGATGCCCAGCTCAGCACACCGGGCTACCAGTTCCTGCCCGGGGTCGGAGATGGCCGGCGTTCCTGCGTCGGTGACCAGGGCACAGTCCTCCCCGGCCAGCAGCCGATCCAGCACCGCCTGTCCGCCGGCCTGGGTATTGTGGCGGTAGTAGGACACCATGGGCTTTTTCAACCCCAGATGATTGAGCAGCTTCAGGGAAACCCGGGTGTCCTCCGCGGCGATGAAGTCCGCCTGAGCCAGCGTGTCCGCCATGCGGGGCGAGATGTCCCCCAGATTGCCGATGGGCGTGGGGACAAGATAGAGCGTTCCGGCCATTGCGACCACTCCTTGTTTCTCAGATGATCTTCAGCAGCACCAGCGCAAACAGCACAAAGGTGATCAGCAGCGCCAGGGAGAACAGCACAAAGCCGCCGCTGAATGTTTTGTTCTGACCGCTTTGGGAGGGCGGTACCAGACCCGCCCGGCGCAACGCGGTGACTACCGGCTTATAAAGCAGCAGGGTGGCCGCCATATTCAAACCGCCCTTGGTCAGGTTAAAGGGCAGGAATACAGGCAGCAGCATACCGGCGATGACCTCCCGGGGTGTGCCCTGATACAGGGGGGTGATGAGGTAGTTCCACAACACCATCACCACCGTCAACGACACCGTGCCCACCGCAAGGCCGGCCACCGCACCGTTCATGGTGTGACGGCGCTTGTAAAGATAGCAGGCCGGGCAGCAGAAGCTGGCCGTGGCGGCAATGTTCATGATCAGGCCATAGGGCCCCGTTCCGCTGTAGGTGAAAAACTCCACCACCGGCACGAGGATGGACAGGATAATGGCCGCGGCAGGGCCAAGGGTAAAGCCGCCGATGCAGATGACCACGCTTTTGAACTCAAAGTCCAGAAAGCCGATGACGCTGGGGATAGCCTTGCACAGGTAGGTGACCACCCAGGCCACCGCCGTGAGCATGGCCAGGGTGACCACAGTTCGGGCGTTGAGCCACTTGCCGTTTGCGTTTTGAGACATAAAAAACACTCCCTACATTTATTCTGACCCCCGAAAGACGAGATGCCTTCCAGGTGTCAAAACGCATGAGGAGTGCGCCGTTTCAAACACACATCTTCTTCCATCCGGACTATACCGTTGGTTTCGGAGTTGCACCGAATCAGCGAACGCATGGCGTTCGGTCGCGGACTATACCGCCAGTGAGGAATTTCACCCCGCCCTGAAGACATTCGATTTGGTTGTCGAGCCTATTATACGACAGTGGGATCCAAAAAGCAACCCCCGGAAAACGATTCCGGGGGTCAAAGGACAGTTTAGCCGTTTTTGCTCAGCTGACGAATGCAGCTCAGACACACATTTTTGTTGTGGAAGGACACCACATCCCCCGCATCGTCACAAAAAATGCATGCGGGCTGATATTTACGCAGGATGATGTTCGGCCCGTCCACATAGATCTCCAGCGCATCCTTGGGCTCGATGTCCAGGGTGTGACGCAGCTCGATGGGCAGAACAATGCGCCCCAGTTCGTCCACCTTTCTGACAATGCCGGTTGATTTCATATTCCAGTTCCTCCCTTTCTGTCAGGCAATAGGCTTCATTCTTTCTGTTTTTATTATACTCTCCCATTTCTGGATGTCAACGGCAAAACAAGAAAAATTTGTAAATTTTGTTGGTATCCTGCCATAAGCTGTTAATATTTGGTAATTCGCCTGTGGCACACAGGTATGTTTTCTACCCACACACCATATTCCTTGGACAGAGAGGAGCTGGTGGTATGACCATGTCGGTGATCTGGACGGGGATGACGGTGGTGTCCGTAGTGTGCGCGCTGCTGACCGGGCGCGGGGCACAGACCGCTGCCGCCGCGCTGGAGGGAGCGAAGGCGGCGGTGGAGCTGTGCCTGTCCATTGGGGGGATGCTGTGCCTTTGGTCGGGGGTGCTGGAGGTGATGAAGCGGTGCGGACTTTCCCAAAAACTGTCCCGGCTGCTGCGTCCGGTACTGCGGCGGTTATATCCCGGCCTGTCCGGCGACCCGGAGGTAATGGACAGCATCGCCGCAAATGTATCGGCCAACCTGCTGGGATTGAGCAACGCAGCCACCCCACCGGGTCTGAAGGCCGCCCGGGCCATCTGCCGCCACGGGGGTCGCAGGGCAGGAGACGCGCTTTGTATGCTGGTGGTATGCAACACCGCCTCCATCCAGCTCATTCCCACCACCGTGGCCTCGGTGCGCGCCGCTGCAGGCAGTGCCGCCCCCTTTGACATTCTTCCTGCTGTGTGGCTGGCCTCGGCCATCTCGGTGGCGGTGGGCATCGGGGCGGTAAAGCTGCTGGGGCGGCTGTGGAGGGATCGGGATGTGGAATCTGCTTAGCACCATGCTCCTTCCCCTGCTGCTGGCGTTTGTCGCCCTGTACGCCATGACCCGCCGGGTGGATGTGTACGACGCTTTGGTGTGCGGCGCGGGGGAAGGGCTGGCCACATTAGGCCGCATCCTTCCCTCGCTGGTGGCGCTGCTGACGGCAGTACATATGCTGCGCGCCTCCGGGGCGTTGGATCTGGCCTGCGCCGCCCTCGCCCCGGCGCTGGAGTGCCTGGGCATTCCGCCCCAGACCGCGCCGCTGATGCTGGTACGGCCGGTCAGCGGCAGCGCCGCGCTGGGGGTGGGGTCGGAGCTGATCGGGCAGTACGGCCCGGACTCCTATCTTGGACGGGTGGCCGCGGTGATGCTCGGCTCCACCGAAACCACCTTTTACGCCATCGCCGTCTACTTCGGCGCCGCCGGAGTCACCCGAACCCGTTACGCCGTTCCTGCCGCCCTGTGCGCCGATCTGGCCGGGTTTACGGCGGCGGCGTGGGCGGTGAGGATTTGTTTCGGAATGGGATGACAACGCGACAGATCTGTGGTATGATAATATGAAAGGATAAAGAGGTGATCCGGAGCAATTATGGTACGCAAATCGCTTTTGATGTGTGTACTGATGATGATCCTGCCGCTATGCGCCTGCCGCGCCGACGGCAGCACTGCCCCACAGGAACGGGCATTGGCCATCCGCGCGGACTATCTTTCTGCTGACGGCTGCACCGCACAGGTGACGCTGACGGCGGACTACGGCCGGCGGGTATACTGCTATCAGGGCGGTGTGACCGCCAACGGGCAGGAGACCGTGCTTACCCTCACCGCCCCGGAGGAAGTGGCCGGGGTGGTCGCCCGACTGAAGAACGGCGGTTCGGCGCTGGAATACGACGGTGCCGTGGTGGAGACCGGCCCCCTGTCCGACGACGGGCTGACTCCGCTGGGGGCCGTGCCCGCGCTGCTGGAGGCGGCACGCTCGGCCTTTATGGACAGCAGCACATTGGAGAGCGTGGACGGACAAAACCTGCTGCGCGTTCTCTGCCGCGACCCTGCCCTCGACCCGGGACAGGGGCAGGAATTCACCCTGTGGTTTGACCCCGGCTCCGGGGCGCTGCTGCAGGGGGAGCTTTCGCTGGACGGGCATCGGGTCATTACCTGCCAATTTCAGCAGTTCACCCTGCTGTAACCACCAAAGATACGAAAGAAGTGAGCAACCATGCAATGGGAGACCCAGCGCACATGGGCACACATTTCCCTGTCCGCATTGGAGCATAACTACCGCGCGCTGCGCGCCGGACTGGACGAGGGCTGCCGCTTTCTGGGCGTGGTCAAGACCAACGCCTACGGGCACGGCGCCCTTCCGGTAGCCCGCCGTTTACAGGAGCTGGGCTGTGAGATGCTGGCGGTGGCCACTCTGGACGAGGGAGTGGAGCTGCGCCGCGCAGACATCACCGCCCCCATCCTGATTTTTGGCGCTACCCCAGCCTGCTTTGCCTCACAGGTCGTAGAGTACGGCCTGACCCAGACCGTGTTCACCCCGGAACTGGCGCAGGCACTGTCCGAAGCGGCAGTCGCGTCGGGCACTACCGCCCACATCCACATCAAGCTGGACACCGGTATGAGCCGGGTGGGCATCCTTGCCCACGACCCGCAGGCGGCCGCCCGGGAGGCGGCGGCGCTGTGCGTGCTGCCCGGGCTGGAGGCGGAGGGGATCTTCACCCATTTTGCCAACGCCGACGCAGACGAGGCCTATACCATGCTCCAGTTCACCCGTTTTATGGACACGGTGGGTCTGCTGGAAGAAAAATACGGCATAAAATTTGCTATTCGCCATTGCGCTGCCAGCGCGGCTACGATAAACTATCCCTGTACCCATCTGGATATGGTGCGCCCGGGCATTGCCCTGTACGGCCACTATCCCGACGCATCCTGCCAGGGGCTGGTGGAGGACGGGCTGATGCCGGTGATGCGCCTGCATACCCGGGTGTGCGCGGTGCATGAGCTGCCGGCCGGCACCCCCGTCAGCTACGGCTGCACCGCCGTGGTACAGCGCAACAGCCGCCTTGCGGTGCTGCCCATCGGCTATGCCGACGGACTTGCCCGCTCCCTGTCCAACCGCTTCTGCGTGGACTTTGACGGTCAATCCGCCCCCATCGTGGGTCGGGTGTGCATGGATATGTGCATGGTGGATGTGACCGACCTGCCCCAGGTACAGCCGGGCAGCGTTGCCACCGTATTCGGTACAGACCAACCGCTGGAGCAAGCCGCTCAGCTGCTGGATACCATCTCCTACGAGCTTTTGTGCCGCATCTCCCCCCGTGTGCCCCGGGTATACCCGGATTGAACCTCCCACCGCCGCGCGGCATAGTATGTTCCGGAGCGGCGACTTCCCTGCCGCCCCGGTGGGCGGCGGAGAAATAATATCTTTCCCGGTATAATTACCGCCGCCCCGTGGGAAAATCATAGTACAGCGTTACATAGGACAGCTCCGGTAACGCGTGCTATCTTTTCCGGCGGAGTGTGAATGATGTGGACAACAATGTAAAACGCGGCGATATCTTTTACGCCGACCTCAGCCCGGTGGTGGGCAGCGAGCAGGGTGGGGTGCGCCCGGTACTCATCGTACAAAACGATACCGGAAACCGGCACAGCCCCACCGTGATCGCCGCCGCCATCACCTCGCAGACGAGCAAGGCGCGCCTGCCCACCCATATCTCCCTTGCGGCCATGAGCTACGGACTGCCCAAAGATTCCGTGATCCTGTTGGAGCAGATCCGTACGCTGGATAAGCGCCGCCTGCGTGAGCATATGGGCAAGGTGGACGATACTGTGATGAAAAAGGTGGACAGCGCCATCGCCGTCAGCTTTGGCCTGCACCCGGAAACCATGGTCTGATCCAACATGGGATGCCCCCCGGGGCATCCCCTTGACAAAGGAGCTACATAACATGAAAAAGAACAAGATGACCCCCATCCGTCTGGTGGCCGCCGCCCTTGCGGTGGTGTGCGTGTGCGCCGGCGCTGCGCTGGCGGCCGGTGAGGGCGGACAGGGTGACCCGCTGGTCACCCTGAGCTACCTGACCAAGACCGTCATCCCCTCCATCCTTTCTCAGGTAGACGAGCAGACCCAGCCGCACCGGGACAAGCTGGCGGACGACCTGGCGCAGGTGGTGCAGGACTACTCCGCGAAGATGGAAACCGCGCTGGACGGCGTGGACGCCCGGAACACCGCCTCCTACCATGTGGTCACCCTGAAGAAGGGTCAGAAGCTGAACATGGAGGTAGGCTGCGAGGTGATGCTGCGCGTGGGCACGGCCCAGTGCGTTGCCCCCTCCTCCCCCGGGCTGATCGACACCACCACCGGCCAGGGTCTGAACAACGGCGGCGCGTTGGCGGTCAACCACCTGTACATGGCCACCATCTCCGAGCGCGCTGTCACCGCCACCGCCAATACGGTGAAGGTGCTGGTGCGCGGCGGCTATTCCGTGGCATAAGCAAAATAAAAAAACAGCGGCTCGCTTTTATCAAGCGAGCCGCTGTTTTTTCCATTAAAAGCTCATCTGTCTTCTGCGGGACAGGTTCATGGTGCCGTCCTGCATGGCGTCCAGACTGTCCAGACTCTTGCCCGTACCGTAGGCGACACAGGAGATGGCGTCGTCCGCCACTCTGGTCTGAATACCGGTGTGGGTCTCGATCAGTTTGTCAAAGCCCCAGACCAGGCTTCCGCCGCCGGTCATAACGATACCGTTGGTGGAGATGTCGGCCACCAGCTCGGGAGGCGTGCGCTCCAGAACGCCGTGGATGGCCTCCAGAATGTGGCCGGAGACCTCCTCAAAGGCCTCGATGGTCTCGCTGGAGGTGACGGTGAATTCCCGGGGCAGACCGGTCATCAGGCAGCGGCCCTTGATTTGCATGGCCACTTCCTCCGGACGGGGGTACACGCAGCCGATGGTTATTTTCAGTTCCTCGGCGGTGCGCTCGCCGATGAGCACATTGTACTTGCGGCGAATGTACTTGATGATGGCCTCGTCAAACTTGTCGCCGCCGGTCTTGATGGAGGCAGACTCCACCACGCCGGACAGGGAGATGACCGCGATATCCGCCGTGCCGCCGCCCACATCCACCACCATGTGTCCGTCGGGCTTGGCAATGTCGATGCCTGCACCGATGGCGGCCGCCACCGGCTCCTCGATCAGGAACACCTTGCGCGCACCGGCCTGGATGCCTGCGTCGATGACCGCGCGCTCCTCCACCTCGGTGATGCCGGAGGGGACGCAGATGATCAGACGGGGCTTGAACAGGTTGAAGGTGGTCACCTTTTTGATGAACTCCTTCAGCATGCGCTCGGTCATGTCATAGTCGGAGATCACGCCCTCGCGCAAAGGACGCATGGCAACGATGTTGCCGGGGGTACGGCCCAGCATGGCCTGCGCCTCAGAACCGACGCTGACCAGCTTTCCGGTGTTGCGGTCCATGGCCACCACAGAGGGCTCGCGCAGTACCACACCTCTGCCCTTGATGTACACCAGGATGGAGGCAGTACCCAGGTCGATGCCGATGTCCTTGGTGAACAGGTTGCCGATCAGGGCCTGAATTCCCTTGCTGCGGTTGGCTGCGGAAGCCGACGATCTTCTTGAAGTTCGATTACTCACAGTGATCCGTTCTCACTTTCTTGTTGATTTTGGTGATCGGCGAGAGCGCCCCGCCGCAGATTACTTACCAATTTTATTATATCGGGTCGTGCGCCGTATTTCAACCGAAATTTTTATCTTTTTTTGTCGTAAAAAGAAAAAACGGCAGGAACGTAAATTCCTACCGTTATTTAGGTTAAAGAGTAAAAGTAAATCCGAACCATTCACTCGTTACAAGTATTTGGTTCGGATTATACTGATTTGGTGCCGCTG
>JAGBTC010000331.1 GCA_017631545.1 Oscillospiraceae bacterium | reverse complement strand
TCCATGATGCGTCCGGCATTGCGAAGCAGATCCCGACGGGCAGTTAATTCCTCGTCCTCCCCCGGCTTGAGGTCGGCGCGCTCCAGCTCACCGATCTGATAGGTCAGTGTGTCCATGCGCCGCGCTTTCTCCGCCTCGTCCATGACAAGTGCGCTGCGCTGGCGGCGCAGGTCAGCCAGCACAGCATAGTGTGCGGCATACGCGTCCAGCAGCGGCTCGGTCTGTCCGAAGCGATCCAGATAGGACAGATGGCAGGCAGGATCCAGCAGCTGCTGCCCGTCGTGCTGGCCGTGAACATTCAGCAGCTGCTGACCCAATGCCTTCAGCTGCGCCACGGTCAGCGGCCTGCCGTTGACCCGGCACAGATTGCGTCCGTCCCCCTGCAGCTCGCGCTCCAGCAGCAGTTCGCCGTTCTCGTCCGGCCCAAAGCCGTTTTCTTCAAACCACGCAAGAGCAGGCAGGCGGCAGAACAGGGCGCTGACCCGGGCGGATTTGGCTCCGGTGCGGATCAAATCCCGACTGGTGCGCTCCCCCATCACTGCGCCGATGGCATCAATGACGATGGATTTGCCTGCGCCCGTTTCGCCGGTAAGTACATTGAACCCCGGCTCAAAGCGGATGTCCGCCGATTGGATCACGGCGATATTTTCAATGTGGAGCAGGGAAAGCATACCCCATTCCTCCTACCTTTAATTGAGCATCTTGTGGATCTCGCTGCAGAATTCCGCCGCGGCATCGTTGGTACGCATGATCAGAATGGCGGTGTCATCCCCGGCCAGGGTACCCACCATCTGGTCGATGTCCATGGAGTCCAGCGCCGAACAGGCCGCTGAGGCAAGCCCGGGCATGGTGTTGATGACTACAATATTCTGCGCTACGTCAAAGGAGGTGACGCTCTCCTTGAAAATCGTACGCAGCCGGCCGGCAAAATCCAGCGTGTGTCTGCGCTGGGATTGAGTATAACGGTAGCGTCCCGTCCCGGCCAGCTCCTTGACCAGATGCAGTTGCTTGATGTCCCGGGAAATGGTGGCCTGCGTGGCGTTAAAGCCCCGCTGGCGCAGCTCGTCCAGCAGCTGTTCCTGTGTCTCCACATCGGTTTGGGCAATGATTTTCAGGATCTCGGCCTGTCGCGTTCCTTTCATGTCGGTCAACCTCCCAGTTTCTGGTTGAGCAGCTGATAAAAGTTCCGGTCACTCAGCCGCACCAGCCGTGTGCGGCTGGCTGCCCGGCAGATCTCCACCCGGTCGTTGCCTGAAATGCGCACGGACTTGCCGCCGTCCATGGACAGATAGACGCTCTTGCGGCTTTTACGGGGCAGCTGCACGCTGATAGTGCGCTCGGGCGCGACCACCATGGGTCTGGCCGAGAGCTGATGGGCACAAACAGGGGTGACGATCAGGGTATCCGAGGTCGGCTCCACAATGGGGCCGCCGGCAGACATGGAGTAGGCGGTAGAGCCGGTGGGGGTGGCCACCACAACGCCGTCCCCGGTCATGTGGCTGATGGTCACGCCGTCGGCGCTCACCTCCACCTCCGCCACGCGGCCGATGGAGCCTTTGGACACCACCGCGTCGTTG
>JAGBTC010000035.1 GCA_017631545.1 Oscillospiraceae bacterium | reverse complement strand
GCTCCACCTGCGAGACGATGTCGTTGACGAAAGCAAAGCGCTTGCGGTCGGCCGCCTCCACCGCGCTCTTGCTGGTCAGATCCACCTGACCCGGCTCGTAGGCGGCTTTTTGCCTCTTGCCCCGCAGGGCAATGGCGGCGCTCACCACCTGCTTGAGCCCCTCGGCGCTGGTGGACACGGTCTCCACCACCGGACAGCCCAGCTTTTGGGCCAGAGCGGCGGCGTCAATGTGGGTGTCCTTCTTCTCGTTGATGTCACTTTTATTCAGCGCCACCACCACAGGCACGCCCAGTTCCAGCAGTTGAGTGGTGAAGAACAGGCTGCGGCTGAGGTTGGTGGCATCCACAATATTGATAATGGCGTCAGGGCGCTCGTTATTCACATATTCGCTGGTGACGCTCTCCTCCGAGGTAAAGGGAGACATGGAGTATGCGCCGGGCAGGTCAACAGCGACCAACTCCTCCCCGCCGTCATAAAAGCTTTTCTTGATGGGGCTTTCCTTCTTCTCCACCGTAACGCCCGCCCAGTTGCCCACCCGTTCGTTGCGGCCGGTCAGGGCATTGAACATGGTCGTCTTGCCGCTGTTGGGATTACCCGCCAGTGCAATTCTCATGGTTGTATTCCTCCTTGTTCGGCGTTGTGCGCCGATCTTGCTCGCTCTTTAAGTTAGCCTTCACTAACTTTCTTTCGGAAAAAGAGTGGCCAGCCGGTGGTTGGCCACTTTTGTGCCGCGTCAGATCAGGATCGCCCGGGCCAGCTGGGTGTCGATGCTGTAACGGCTCTCCTTAACGGAAATCACACAGCCGCCCTTTTTGTGGGCAATGACGGTGATGGGTTCGCCGCTGTAGCAGCCCAGCGAGAACAAAAAAGCATCCAGCTCCTCGTCCTGGGTAACAACGTCACGGATGATATACTCTTTTCCTTCCTGCGCCTGTGTCAGATCCATGTTGCTCATCTTCCTCCAGAAAATCAGTTAGCTAAAACTAACTTCGCTTTACTATACCACCCTGTCCAACATTTGTCAAACCTTTTTTGTAAAAATATTTCCTTCTTTTCCCTGCTTTTTATTGTCCGATTTATCGTACTTTTCTTTTGCTATGATGGTGTCAAGCTAAGAAAGCGAAAGGAGCGTACTATCATGGATTACAGCTTTGTTTGGGTCAGAGGTCATGTGGAGGTCTACGATCACGCCGGGCGTTTCTGCTTCTCCGCCGACAACGAGCGCGAGGCACTGGAGGAACTGGAGCAAGCCGCATAAGCGAACGCCCCACCGCAGATGCGGTGGGGCGTTACTCTTTACAGACTCAGTAGTTCCAGCTTTTCCTCGCCGCCCACCGCCTTGAGGTGGGTAACGGGGTTTTGATAGCTTTCGATGAGCTTCAGGGCGATGGCGTCCTCCAGCTCCTTCTGAATCAGCCGGCGCAGGTTGCGCGCACCGTAGGTGGCGGAGTAGGACTTTTTCACCAGATAGTCCAGCAGGCTCTCCTCCCACTGGAAGGTGATGCCCTTGTCGGCCAGCGCCACTCTCAGCTCGTCCAGCATCAGGCCGGCGATGCGCTTGAAGTTGTCCTCGGTGAGCTGGTTAAAATAGACGATCTCGTCCACGCGGTTGATAAACTCCGGACGCAGGAAGTCCTGCAGGGCCTTCATGGCGCGCTCCTTCCCCTGCTCGTTGGCGGTGCGGCCAAAGCCCACGCTGCCCACCTTGGTATTGCTGCCGGCGTTGGTGGTCATGACAATGACGGTGTTTTCAAAGTTTACCGTGCGTCCCTGGGCGTCGGTAATGCGTCCGTCGTCCAAGATCTGCAACAGCACATTGAGCACGTCCGGGTGGGCCTTTTCGATTTCGTCGAACAGCACCACGCAGTAGGGCTTGCGGCGCACCTTTTCCGTCAGCTGTCCCGCCTCGTCATAGCCCACATAGCCCGGAGGCGAACCGATGATGCGGGAGACGGCGTGCTTTTCCATGAACTCGGACATGTCAAGGCGGATGAGGGACTCGGGCGTGTTGAACAGGTCGGCGGCCAGCTGCTTGACCAGCTCCGTCTTGCCCACGCCGGTGGAACCCACAAAGATAAAGGACACGGGCTTGCGCTTGGGGCTGATGCCTACCCGCCCCCGACGGATGGCGGCGGAGACGCAGGCCACCGCCTCGTCCTGTCCGATAATGTGCTGCTTCAGCCGCTGCTCCAATTTGGCAAGGCGCTCGTACTCCTGCTCACAGATCTGGCTGGCAGGAATACGCGTCCACAGCTCGATCACCTTGGCCAGATGCTCCGCGGTCAGCACAGGTCTGCCCTGCCCCTCCAGCTGCTGCCGCTCGTCCTGCAGGCGCAGCTCGGTACTCTTAATGGCGGCAAGGCGCTCGTAGGCCTGCTCGGAGGTGTTCTCAAGCAGCACCTCCCGCTCCTTTGCAAGGTCGGCCAGTTCCTTGTCCACCTGCGCCGTGCGCTCCAAAGCGGTATTGTGCAGGTTGACATTGGAGCAGGCCTCGTCAATGAGATCGATGGCCTTGTCGGGCAGGTAACGGTCGGTGATATACCGCTCGGACAGCACCACTGCCTGGCGGCACATCTCCGGGGGAATGTCCACCTGATGGAAGTTGGCGTAATAGGGGGCAATCCCCTCCAGAATGGCCACGCTGTCCTCGATGGAGGGCTCCTCCACGATGACGGGCTGGAAGCGGCGCTCCAGCGCGGTGTCCTTTTCAATGTGTTTGCGGTACTCAGTGAGGGTAGTGGCACCAATGACCTGCAGCTCACCCCGGCTCAGCGCGGGCTTGAGGATGTTAGCGGCGTTCATGGATCCCTCCGCATCTCCGGCACCCACGATGTTATGCACCTCGTCAATGACCAGGATGATATTGCCCAGCGCGCGGATCTCCTCAATGAGTCCCTTCATGCGGCTTTCAAACTGACCGCGGAACTGGGTGCCCGCTACAAGGGCAGTCAGATCCAGCAGGTAGACCTCTTTATCCCGCAGCTTGTAGGGCACCTCCCCCCGGAAAATACGCATGGCAAGCCCCTCGGCGATGGCGGTTTTACCCACGCCCGGCTCACCGATGAGACAGGGGTTGTTCTTCTGACGGCGGTTGAGGATCTGAACGGTACGCTCCAGCTCCCGCTCCCGGCCGATCATCTTGTCCAGCTTGCCCTCAGCGGCACGCTTGGACAGGGAGATACAGTAGCTTTCCAAAAAT
>JAGBTC010000330.1 GCA_017631545.1 Oscillospiraceae bacterium | reverse complement strand
GGGGGGAGACCCTGTACGCCCTGCGCCTGTTCCCGGTGGGCGGCTACTGTGCCATGGAGGGCGAGGACGAGGCTTCGGACGATCCGCACGCTTTCTCCCGGCAGCGCGGATGGAAAAAGATCATTATCCTCAGCGCCGGCGCAGCCATGAATTTTCTGGTGGGGCTGGTGCTGGTTCTGCTGCTGTTCTCCGGAGCAAAGCAATTTGTCTGCACCACGGTGGTGCACTTTGCCCCGGGCTTTCCCTGGCAGGGCGAGGAGCAGCTGATGGCAGGCGACCGCATTGTAAAGATCAACGGTGAGCGCATTTACCTCTATAGCGACATCACCATGTTTCTCAACCGGGGCTACGGACAGCCCTATGACCTTGTGGTGGAGCGGGACGGTCGGCGCGTGGAGATAAACGACCTGCCGCTGGAGCCCCGGGAATACCCCTTGGACAACGGGCAGACCTCGGTGCGTTTTGGTCTGAACTTTGCCTATGAGCCGGCCACCGTCTGGTCGCGATTGACTTACAGCTGGTACAACGCCATTGACTTTGTGCGTCTGGTGCGTGTCAGCCTGACCGATCTGTTTACCGGCGGTGTGGGCATCAAGGACATGGCCGGCCCCATCGGCATCGTGGACACCATCACCCAGGTGGGGGAGCAGGCGCAGACGGTACGCATCGCGCTGGAAAGCATCCTGTATCTGGGTGCGCTGATCGCCGTCAATCTGGCGGTAATGAATTTGCTTCCGCTGCCTGCGCTGGACGGGGGACGCATTTTCTTCCTGCTGGTGGGTGGGGTGTACACGCGCATTACCCGCCGGCGCATTGATCCCAAGTACGAGGGATATATCCATCTGGACGGCCTTGTGCTGCTGCTTGGGCTGACCGCGGTGGTGGCATTCAACGACATTTCCCGCATTGTTGGAAGGTGGTTTTCATGACAAAGCAGATTATGGTGGGCACAGTCCCTGTGGGCGGCGGCGCGCCCGTTTCCATTCAATCCATGTGCAACACCCGCACGGATGATGTACGCGCCACGGTGGAGCAGATCCGCCGGCTGTGTGCCGCAGGCTGCCAGATCATCCGCGTTGCCGTGCCCGACATGGCGGCGGCGCGCGCGGTAGGTGCCATTAAGGAGCAGATCGATATCCCCCTTGTTGTGGATATCCATTTTGACTACAAGCTGGCGCTGGAGGCGGTGGCCGCCGGCGCAGATAAGGTGCGCATCAATCCGGGCAACATCGGCGGCGAGGATCGGGTGAAGGCGGTGGCGGACGCCTGCCGTCGGCGTGGCATCCCCATCCGCATCGGAGTCAATGGCGGCTCGCTGGAAAAGAGCCTGCTGGCTAAGTATGGCGGTGTGTGTCCCGAGGCGATGGTAGAGTCCGCCTTCGGTCATATTCGGCTGCTCAATCAATTTGACTTTGACGATATTTGCGTATCCCTGAAATCCTCCAGTGTTCCCATGACCATGCAGGCCTATCAGCTCATGCGCCAGCGCAGCGATTATCCTTTGCACATCGGCGTGACCGAGGCAGGGACGGTGCGGATGGGCACGCTGAAATCTGCGGTGGGAATCGGCGGCCTGCTGGCCCTCGGCGTGGGAGATACCATGCGGGTATCTCTGTCCGCCGACCCCATTGAAGAGGTATATGCCGCCCGGGATATCCTTAAGGCGGCCGGTGTACGTAAGGACGGGCCGGAACTGGTGTCCTGTCCCACCTGCGGGCGCACCCGCATCGACCTGATTGGGCTTGCTGCACAGGTGGAGCAACGGCTCAAGCAGGTGGAGAAGCCTATCACCGTGGCCGTCATGGGCTGCGTAGTCAACGGCCCGGGGGAGGCCTCCGCCGCCGACTGCGGTATTGCCGGCGGACAGGGCGAGGGCCTGCTGTTCCGCAAGGGCGAGATCATTAAGAAAGTACCACAGGAGCAGCTTGTGGATGAGTTGTTTGCACTGATCGACACGCTGTGATCCTGTTTTCCACACACGAAGGAGAAGCAACCATGTCGGAAAAAATACCCCTGTTAGAAATGTTTTCCGCTCTGCGCCGCTATACGGAACTGGCTGCGGCGGTGGAGGGGTGGTACATATCCTCCGCCACCATCAGCAAGGCGCAGCGCAGCGCGCAGATCACGGTGGAGGGCGCCCATGGGGCGGGTGCAAATTTGCTTGACGAGTTGCAGCAGACCATCTGCCGTGTTTATATGCTCAACAGCGTAACGATCATTGTAACGCAGGAGGAGCCGCCGGTTTTGGAGCAGACGCCCGACCCGGAGGAACCGCCGGCGATGGATGTATTTGCACGCACGCAGGCCATGCGTGATGCCGCCATGAAAAACATCCCAAAGGCCACCTCAGTTGCGGACAGGCCCAAGGAGAAGAAGTCGGAGGTCATTTACGGCCGGGTTATTCGAAGCAAACCCATGCCAATTGATTGCCTCGATCCGGATTCCGGACAGGTGGTCATCGAGGGCGATGTGTTCGCGGTGGAGCATAAGGAGCTGAAAAAGCGCAATGCCTGGGTCATTGGCTTTGACGTAACTGACTATACCGGCTCGGTACATGTGTCCAAATTTATGGCTGCAGGGGAGCAGGGAGGTGGTCGTTTTTCCCGCGGGGGAGACGACCCCATGTCCATCGTCAACGGCGTAAAAAAGGGGCAGCGGCTGATCATTCAGGGCAGGCTGCGCCCAGATAATTTCTACGGCGACCAAGTGCTGGAGCCCACCGCCATCATGGTCGGCTCCAAGCAGATGCGTATGGATGATTGCGAGCATAAGCGGGTGGAGCTGCACCTGCATCCGGATATGTCCGCCATGGATGCGCTGACCGATGTTAGTCCCAAGAAGGGGCCGGAG
>JAGBTC010000329.1 GCA_017631545.1 Oscillospiraceae bacterium | reverse complement strand
GCCCACGAGTGTAAAGCGAGGCAAGTCCAATCGCACAGAGTTGGCGCTCGGCCCCTTGCCGATGATAATATCAATGGCAAAATCCTCCATGGCCGGATACAGGATCTCCTCCACCGCGCGGTTGAGACGATGGATCTCGTCCACGAAGAGAATATCATTCTCCTGCAGGTTGGTCAGCAGCGCCGCCAGATCGCCCGCCTTTTCAATGGCGGGGCCGGAGGTGATGCGGATATTGACCCCCATCTCGTTGGCGATGATGCCGCTGAGGGTGGTCTTGCCCAGGCCGGGAGGGCCGTGGAGCAGCACGTGATCCAGCGGCTCCTTACGCATCCTGGCCGCCTGAATGAATATCTCCAGATTTCCTTTTGCCTTCTCCTGACCGATGTACTCCCGCAGCGTCCTGGGACGCAGGGAATGTTCCCCTTCGTCCTCCCGGGTCAGCGAGGTGGTCACCAACGGCTCAAACTCGTCCATATTCACTTCGTTGCCGGAAAAATCAATGGCCATGGGTCACACCTCAGTTCAAAACAGAATGGAAAGCCCCACAAAAATGCTTATCCCAAGGCATACTAGAAACAGCATGAAAAACAGGGACTCATTTCCTTTTTGCCGCATACCGAAGGTTTCCTCTTCCACGGTCATCCATTCCCCCGCCTCGCGACGCTGAAGAAAGTAATTGTACGCCTTGCGCGCGTCCAGCGCAAGGAAGGGGAACACCAGAGCCCCCATAGTGGCAACCATCAGAATTACGATCATAATTTCACCCCCTTAGCCTGAATAACGCTCGGCCAACTGCCGGAACGCGCTTAAAAAGCTTCGCCATTGCTTACCCTTTCATCATGTGCCGCAGCGCCTGACGGATGATCTGATCCAGCGGCAGACTGTCCAGATCGATGCCCTTGAGCGCCACATTGATCTCACTCTGGGAGTAGCCCAGCACCGCCAGCGCCGCCGATGCTTCGGACAGCTTATTTTCCGGGATCACAGTCACACCGGTGCCGCCGTAGCTTTCGCCGCCGGAAAGTACCGTCTGTCCCTTAGCCAGCTTGTCCTTCAGTTCCAGAATGACCCGCTGGGCGATTTTCTTGCCCACGCCGGGTGCGCTGGTCAGCACCTTCTCGTCCCCGGTGATGATGGCAAGGGCAAGGTTAGCCGGGGTGGTGGCCGACAGGATGGCCAGCGCCGCCTTGGGGCCGACCCCAGACACGGACAGAAGCTGCTGGAACAGATTCAGCTCCTCCTGCGTGGCAAAGCCGTACAGCTCCATCGCGTCCTCACGTACATTAAGGTAGGTGAACAGCTTGCCCTTCTCCCCCGGTTTCAGCGCGGAGATGGTGGTGTTGGTGGTGCGGCAGGCGTAACCCACGCCCCCGCAGTCGATGACGGCAAGATATGGTCCAATGTGGGCTACTGTTCCGTTCACATAATAGAACACGCAAACACCCCTTTATCTTGTATCGTATTTTCCGGCGTCAAACACCCGCTCAGTATTCATCAGCGAGGTGGCCGCCCGGCTGTGACAGATGGCGATGGCCAGCGCGTCGGCCGCATCGTCCGGCTTAGGGATCTGCTTCATTCCCAGCAGCCGCTGGGTCATGAGCATAACCTGCCGCTTTTCCGCTGCGCCGTACCCCACCACCGCCTGCTTGACCTGCATGGGCGTGTACTCGAACACGGGCACACCCAGCTGCTCCGCCGCCAGCAGAATGACACCGCGGCCGTGGGCCACGGAGATGCCGGTGGTAATGTTCTTGGAGAAAAACAGCTCCTCCACCGCCATCTCATCCGGCTTGAACTGCCGGATCAGCTGCTCCATATCGGCATGGATCTGCCGCAGGCGCCGGGACAGCGGAAGTCCCGCCGGGGTGGTGATGACGCCGTATTGGATCAGCGTATTTTTCCCCCGCTGGGCGTCCAGCACACCGAAACCGATGGTGGCCACCCCCGGGTCGATACCCAAGACGATCATAGGACTCCTCCCACTCTATCCTACAAATTTTATCACGATTTTCTGCCGTATGCAATATCAACCGTTGGGTTGGGGCAAGAAAAAACGGAGTGGGATTACCACTCCGTTTTTTGATGGTTACCACACGCCCTCGTCCTGCATCTCCTTGATGAGCTTTTTGTCCTGCTTGGAGGACAGATCCAGCTTTTCAAACATATCCGGACGGCGCGCCCGGGTACGCAGGATGGCCTGCTTGCGCCGCCACTTCTGAATGTTGGCATGGTGACCGGACAAGAGAATGGGGGGCACAGCACGCTCGTGCCACACCTCGGGTCGGGAATACTGAGGGGCTTCCAGCAGACCGTTCCAATGGCTCTCGTTCTCGTAGCACTCCGGATCGGACAGCACGCCGGGAACCAGCCGACACACCGCGTCCGCGATGGCCATGGCCGGGATCTCGCCCCCGGTAAGTACAAAGTCACCCAGGGACAGCTCCTCATCCACGCACTCCTCAATAAACCGCTCGTCAATACCCTCGTAATGACCGCACACAAGGATCAGCCGTTGATAATCGTCCTTAAGGCGGATGGCATCTGCTTGCCGAAAGGTCTTGCCTGCCGGGGACAGGAAAATGGTGTGTACCCGCTCCCCTGCCTCGTCACAGATGTGCTTCCAGCACCGATACAGGGGGTCAGCCTGCATCACCGCCCCTCGGCCGCCGCCGTAGGGATAGTCGTCCACCTGCTTTTGCTTGTTGACAGTATAGTCCCGAATCTGGTGACACTCGATGCGGATAAAGCCCCGCTCCTGTGCCCGCCCCAGAATGGACTCGCACAGCATATCCCCCACCACGTCGGGAAACAGCGTCATAATGTCAATACGATACATAGGACGCCCCTTTCTTCGGCAGCAGGATCAGCCCGGAGGCCAGGTCATATCCCGGCCGCCCAGCACGTGGAAGTGCAGGTGGGGAACCGACTGACCGGCCTGCTCGCCGATGTTGGACACCACGCGGTAGCTGACCATACCCATCTGCTTGGCCACCTTGGAGATGACCGCCATCATGTGACCGGCCACCGCGGCGTTGTCCGCGGTCACCTCAGCCACGGAGGCAAGGTGCATTTTGGGAATGACCAGAAAGTGGACGGGCGCCTGCGGGTCGATGTCATAAAAGGCGTAGCACACCTCGTCCTCATACACCTTGTTGGAAGGGATCTCCCCCTTCGCGATCTTACAGAACAGACAATCGCTCATGTGCGTCCTCCTTCTTACAGGCCGAGCTTGGTGGTCACAATGTTGTCCACTGCCGCCAGCGCGTCGTCCAGCTTGACCACTTCGGTACCGCCGCCCATGGCGCTGTCCGGCTTGCCGCCGCCCTTACCGCCGCAGATGGGAGTGACTTCACGAATAATGTCGCCAGCCTTGACGCCCTTGGCCACCGCGTCCTTGCCGCAGGTAGCAAGGAAGGTGATCTTGCCGTCATTCACCGCAGCCAGCACGGCCACGATATTGGCCGCCTTGTCCCGGAGCATATCGCCCATCTGGCGCAGACGGATGGCATCCGCGTCGGCCACGGTGGCGGTGAGTACCTTCAGCCCGCCCACATCGTGGGTGCCGAAGAGCATACGCTCGGTCTCACCGGCGGCCTCCCGGGCCTTGTACTTCTCCACCAGCTGCTGCAGCTTCTTGATCTCGCCCATGGCGGCCTCGGCCTTCTCACGCAGCTCGGCAGGCTTGGCCTTCAGGCTGGCCGCCGCCTGGAACAGCATCTGCTGGTTCTTGTTCATGGTTTCCAGAGAGAGCTTGCCCGTGGTCGCCTCGATACGGCGCACGCCGGAGGCCACGGAGAACTCGCTGGAGATGTGGAACACGCCAGCCTTGGCGGTGTTGTTCAGATGGGTACCGCCGCAGAACTCCACGCTGTAGCCATCGCCCATATCCACCACGCGCACGGTGTCGCCGTACTTCTCACCAAACAGGGCGATAGCGCCGCGCTGCTTGGCCTGCTCGATGGGCATCTCCTCGGTGACGATATCGTAGCCGGCCAGCACCGCCTCGTTGACCATGGCGCTGACCTGCGCCAGCTCCTCGGCGGTCAGGGCGGAGAAATGCGTAAAGTCAAAGCGCAGGCGGTCAGGCTCCACCAGAGAGCCGGCCTGATGCACATGCTCACCCAGTATGCTGCGCAGAGCCTTGTCCAGCAGATGGGTGGCGGAGTGAGCGCGCATGATGGCGCGGCGGCGCTCCAGATCAATGGCGGCACATACGGTGTCGCCCAGCTTGAGCGTACCCTCGGTCAGCTTGCCGGTATGCATATACTTACCGCCCTTATTCTTCTGCACGTCGGTGACCTCAAAACGCATCCCCTCGGCAGTGATCACACCGTGGTCGGCCACCTGGCCGCCCATCTCGGCGTAGAAGGGAGACTTGTCCAGCACCACGATGGCTTCCACGCCGGGCATCAGCTCCTCCGCCTGCTCGTTTTCCACCACGATGGCAACTACCTTGGCATCGTCAATGATGGTATTGTCATAGCCCACAAAGGCGGTGGCAGGCACATCCTTGCCAAACTCCACGCCGGCCCAGCCCAGATCGCCCAGCGCCTCACGGGCCTTGCGGGCACGGGTGCGCTGCTCATCCATCTGCTTGTGGAACTCAGCCTCATCCAGCTTCATGCCCTGCTCTTCCACCATCTCGATGGTCAGATCCACAGGGAAGCCGTAGGTGTCATACAGCTTGAAGGCGTCCGCACCGGAGAAATTCTTTTCCCCTTTCGCCTTATGCTCGGCAAGCATATCATTGAAGATCTTCAGGCCGCCGTCAATGGTCTTGGCGAAGTTCTCCTCCTCGGTTCGGATGACCTTGGTGATATAGTCCTGACGCTCCCGCAGCTCGGGATAATGACCCTCGTTCTCGTGTACCACCGTTTCGCACACGCGGTACAGGAACGGCTCGTTCACGCCCAGCAGCTTTCCGTGGCGGGCAGCGCGGCGCAGCAGGCGGCGCAGCACGTAGCCACGGCCCTCGTTGGAGGGCAGCACGCCGTCGCAGATCATGAAGGAAGAGGAACGGATGTGGTCGGTGATCACGCGCAGGGACACATCCTTGGCAGCAGCCTCACCGTAGTGAGCGCCGGTGATCTCGGACACCTTGTTGGTGATGTTCATCACGGTGTCCACATCGAACAGAGAGGGAACCTCCTGACACACGCAGGCCAGACGCTCCAGTCCCATGCCGGTGTCAATGTTCTTCTGCTTCAGCTCTTCGTAGTGGCCCTCGCCATCGCTGTTAAACTGAGAAAATACATTGTTCCAGACCTCAATGTAGCGGTCGCAGTCACAGCCCACCTTGCAGTCCGGGCTGCCGCAGCCGTACTTCTCACCGCGGTCATAGTAGATCTCGGAGCAGGGGCCGCAGGGGCCGGAGCCGTGCTCCCAGAAGTTGTCTGCCTTGCCGAAGCGGAAAATGTGGTCGGCAGGAACGCCGATCTCCTTGTTCCAGATGTCAAAGGCTTCATCGTCGGCGGGAGTGGTCTCGTTGCCCTCGAACACAGAAGGATACAGACGGTTGGGATCCAGCCCCACCCACTCGGGAGAGGTCAGGAATTCCCAAGACCAGTGGATGGCTTCCCGCTTGAAGTAGTCGCCAAAGGAGAAGTTGCCCAGCATCTCAAAATAGGTGCCGTGGCGGGCAGTCTTGCCGATGTTCTCGATATC
>JAGBTC010000328.1 GCA_017631545.1 Oscillospiraceae bacterium | reverse complement strand
TCTTCTTCATAAGAAATACACTCCTTCTTGAACTGTTGTTGTATTAATTATAGCGGTCAACCGGTGGGAATGCAAGGTCAAAGGGTCTTTTCCAGACATACCAGGCGCACCCCACCAATGCCGTTGAACACACAGGGAACAATGCCGGCCTCCCGATAGCCCAAACGGCGGTATAAGTCGCGGGCGTAAGTGTTTCGCTCGTTCGTATCAATACGCAGGAAAGGGCAGCCCTGTTGGCAGGCGTAGTCCTCGTAAAAGGTGAGAAACTGCCGTCCCAACCCTGTGCCCATGGCGGCAGGGGAGACTGCCAGCGTGTGCATTACCATCACCTGCTCCGGTGGGGCATCCACGCTCCAATGGACTTGAGCGTATTCCTCGCCCTGCGTCCGATTGATGCGCGCGGCAGCAACCACCCGGGCGTCCTGTTCCAGAACGAACAGCTCGCCTGCAGCGAGGGCGGATACAACCGTGTCCCGGGTAGGGTAGATCCCACGCACCCAGCCCACGGTAGAGAGTCCTGCCTCCTCGCGAGCATGGATCCCTTCGTAAATATCACACACGGCCTTTATGTCGGCGGCGGTGGCACGGCGAATCATGTCCTCAGCCCCTTTCTTAATGCCTACTATAACACGGCGGCAAAGAAATTTCAATTCATAGCAACAAACCGGCCTTTCGTGCGTTTTCACTGAAATTCACAAAATTTTCCGTGGAAAATTTTTCGGTGCTTCGGTTGAAAAACAGCGAAAAAACAAGTATAATGTTTCGTGTGATAAGCATATTTGCTTGTCCGTCCCTTCTAGATAAAAGCGGGCGTGAACTTGTTTTCCTTTTCCCCTTCCTCCTCAACCGGGCCGGTAAAATATGTATGCGTCCGCTTTTATCCTGTTTTAGACAAAGCTGCCGTTCCTTCTTTTGCGGAAGGGACGGCAGTTTTCTGCAAAGAGCCTGTTGAAAAAACAGGGAAGATGGGGTATAATAGTTGAGCAATCTTGATTTGGAGGTTTTTATTTATGACCATTACCAAGGATACCATCATCGGCGATATCCTCAACATCGCTCCTCAGGCCGCGCCCCTGTTCCTGTCCATCGGCATGCACTGCCTGGGCTGTCCCGCCTCCCGGGGCGAGACGGTGGAGCAGGCCTGCGCCGTTCACGGCGTGGATTGCGAGTCTCTGCTGGCCAAGATCAACGAGCTGATCGCTGCCGGAAAGTAAGGCACAAAAAACAGAGGCAGTCGTGCGCTGCCTCTGTTTTTCTGTTTGGAGATGGAAGTATGAAGCAACTGGAACTGACCCCGCGCCTGTTGGCGGCGGCGCAGCTTGTCCCACCCGGTGCGGCGGTGGCGGACATTGGCACCGATCACGCCTATCTGCCCGTGTGGCTGCTTAAACAGGGAAGAGTGCGCTATGCCATTGCGGCCGACCTTCGCTCCGGTCCGCTGGAGCGCGCCCGACAGACCGCACGGGAGCATGATTGCACGCAAAATATTGATTTTCGCCTGTGTGACGGCCTTTCGGCCATTCGTACTGACGAGGTGGATACCATCGTCATTGCCGGAATGGGTGGTGAGACCATCGCCGCCATTCTGCAGGCAGCTGCGTGGACGCGGGATGGGCGGTATACCCTGATCTTGCAGCCCATGAGCGCCCAGAACGATCTGCGCCACTGGCTGTGGAAGAATGGCTATGGCGTGCGCGAGGAGCGGATCGTGTGTGAAGGAGATAAACTTTACAACATCATGCTGGCAGGCTTTGGCGGCGCTGTTCCCATGACGTTGGGGGAGGAGTGGGCCGGCAGACAGACCCCTGACCTGGACCAACCCCTGCGCGGAGAATTTTTGGCCCGTCTGCTGTACAAGACGACCCGTGCCATCGACGGTATTTCCCGGGGAAAGGACGGGGGCGACCGGGAACGGCTGGCGGAGCTGACCCGGCTGCAGGAGGAATTGAGCCAAATGAAAAAGGAGTGGGCACAATGGCAACCGTAAAGGATATTTATCGGTTTATCGACACCCTCGCGCCCTTTGGCATTCAGGAGGGCTTTGACAATGCGGGCTTTCTGGTTGGGCGCGCGTCCCAGACGGTAGAGCGTATCCTCACGGCGCTGGACATCACTTTGCGCGTGATCGAAGAGGCGCAGGCGATGGGCGCGCAGCTGATCGTGGCTCACCATCCGGTGATTTTTCAGCCACTTAAGTCGGTCACGGACGAGGATCCCACCGGAGCGCGTGTGCTGCAGTTGGCGCACACAGGCATTGCCGCCATCTGCGCCCACACCAATCTGGATGCAGTGGCAGAGGGCGTGAATGATGCTCTGGCCCGGACGCTGGGGCTTGCCGATTTGGAGCAGCTGGCACAGGCCGGGGAGGACGGGCAGGGCAGACCCTACGGCATCGGCCGGGTAGGCGTCTGGAAGCGCCGCAACCTTGTTTATGCACCGGACTTTGCCTCCTTCGTAAAAGAGCAGCTGAACGCGCCCTGCGTGCGCTATCACGATGCCGGTCGTGCCGTAAGTCGGGTTGCAGTGGGAGGCGGCTCCTGCGGCAGTATGCTTATGGACGCGGTGGCCGCCGGGTGCGACACCTTCGTGACCGCCGATGTGAAGCACGATGTGTTCCTTGACGCCGCTGAGCTGGGCATCAATCTGCTGGACGCCGGCCACTTTGCCACCGAGGCAGTGGTGCTTGAGCCGCTGACCCAAGCACTGCAGCAGGCGTTCCCCGACCTTGCGGTATGCCAAAGCACCGCCCATCGGGAGGTTTATCGGGCAGTGTGAGGAAAATGTGGCGGTTAGTGTTGCAAAGCAGGGGTAACTGTGCTATAATACCAACGCTTTTGAATTGAAAACAGAAGGGGACGATATTCCATGAGCGGACATTCCAAATGGCATAATATTCAGAAAACCAAGGGCGCGGCGGATGCCAAGCGCTCTCAGATCTTTACCAAAATCGCCCGCGAGATGATCGTGGCGGTCAAGACCGGCGGCAGCGGCGATCCGGCCAACAACTCCCGTCTGGCCACCGTTATTGCCAAGGCCAAGGCGGCCAATATGCCCAACGACAACATTAAGCGCACCATCGACAAGGCGCTGGGTGCCGGTAATACTGACAGCTTTGAAAGCGTGGTCTACGAGGGCTATGGCCCCAACGGCGTGGCCGTGATCGTAGAGGCGCTGACCGATAACCGCAACCGTACCGCCCCCGAAGTGCGCCACCTGCTGGACAAGTACGGCAAGGGTCTGGGCGCCACCGGCTGCGTGTCCTGGTCCTTTGATCGCAAGGGCGTGATCGTCATCGAGGCGGAGGATCTGGACGAGGACACTGTGATGATGGACGCGCTGGAGGCCGGTGCGGACGATATGCAGGCTGACGAGGAGGTTTTCGAGGTCTATACCGATCCCGACGCCTTCAACGATGTGGTCGCCGCCCTGGAGGGCAAGGGCTACACCTTCCTGGAGGCCGGCGTGCAGATGGTGCCCCAGAACTATGTCACTCTCACCGATGAGACGGACATCAAGAATATGGAAAAGCTGATCGACTTCCTGGAAGAAAACGACGATGTGCAGAATGTCTACCACAACTGGGAGCAGTAATTCCATAACTCTATAACGCGTTAAAAATCCCTCCTTCGACGAAGGAGGGATTTTTTGTACAAAAAAGGACCGCGGCAGGAAACTGCCGCGGCCATGGTGCAAGTAAGCCTGTAAGCCGGGTTCTGTCATTCAAGACAGCCATCTATCTCGACGCACCGTTGCCGATACGCTCAAGCCGCCTCCCCGGGACGGTCGGGCCGACCTATGTGTCCCTCCACGGCGTTGCTCCGGATAGAGTTTACAGCGTTGGTCGCTTTCACACGCCAACGGGTGAGCTCTTACCTCGCCTTTCCACCCTTACCGATTACATTCGGCGGTATATCTCTGTTGCACTTTTCCTGGGGTCGCCCCCGGCGGGTGTTACCCGTTATCCTTGCCCTATGGAGCCCGGACTTTCCTCACAGATGGGGCTTTCGCCCCGTCCGCGCGGCTGTCCAGCTTGCTTGCCTGTTTATGATAACGAAAAAAATGCCCGGTGTCAAATGGATTTTATTTCCTCGGGACTTTGGGCTTTTGGCAGATTCCAGCGGTAATGCCAGGCCAGCACACGAACCACAACCGTGGCGGACATACCAAGCAGGCAGGCAGTGGCACGTGAGATACCCAGTTGAAGCAACACATAATAGATGCCCGAGCCCAGCAGAGCGGCAACCGCGTAGATGTGCTTGCGAAGCACAAAAGGAATATCCGTACACATCATATCACGCAATACACCGCCGCCCACGCCGGTTACCATGCCCAAAAAGATGCACAGTACCGCGTTGTCGCCAAACCCGTCGGTAATTCCTGCCTGTGTGCCGATCACGGCAAATGTACCCAAACCAAACGCATCGCTGAGTGTGAGCAGCGTGTCCGCAGCACTGCCCGACCAAAAGCCACGCCCGTGAGTCAGCCGAACCACAAAAACACGGCCAGGGAACTCAGCAGCGCCAAAAGGATGTATTCCACGCTGTAAAACATTCTTGGCGGTGTGTGGCCAAGAAGCAGATCGCGGATCGTACCACCGCCCAGGGCGGTGATCAGACCCAGAAACAGGATACCAAAAATGTCCAACCGTTTCTTGACGGCAAGCATAGCGCCGGATACAGCAAAAGCGATCGTTCCGGCAAGCTCAGTCGCGGTAAAAAGCGCGTCCATGTACATTCCTCCGTTTTAATCAAAAGCACACCTATAGTAGCATGAAGACGGGCGAATTACAAGCATGATAATTCTGCGCCAGTCATTGAATTTTAGCAAACAATATGGTAGTATAATAGATTGAGATGGAATTAAATCTTCCGCTTTTGAGGAGGAATGATTATGTCCGAAATTAATGAATATTTTGACAGCCTGAAGGGCGCGTCCATTGCCGTTCTGGGTATGGGTGTGAGCAATATGCCGCTGATCCATATGCTGCTGCGCGCCGGTTTGCGCGTTACGGTGTGTGACCGCTCCCAACGGGAGGCTGTGGCAGAGCAGGCCGCCCAGCTGGAGAGTCTTGGGGCGAAGCTGCG
>JAGBTC010000327.1 GCA_017631545.1 Oscillospiraceae bacterium | reverse complement strand
TCCCTGCGGGATGCTCAGCGCACGGTGAGCGAGCTGTCCCACATCCCCACCGCCCATCTGGTGGTCAACCGGGTGCGTCCCCGCCTGCTGAAAAAGCTGCGTACCACCATTGACGACACCATGGATACCGCCGGCCTGCCCCTGCTGGGGCTTGTGCCTGAAGATCCCCAGGTCATTCTCTCCGCCACCACCGGCCGTATGCTCAACGCCGACGGCCGCAAGTGCGCCGCAAACGCCTATTTGAACATCGCCAAGCGCATCGACGGGCAGCATGTGCCCCTCATGCGGCTGGGCTAAGCCGCCAAAGACCAGAAAAAGGAGGGCCAACCCTATGAATATCGCGCTGATGAGCCACGACAACAAGAAAGAGCTGATGATTCAGTTCTGCATCGCCTACTGCGGCGTCCTCGCCCGTCATACCCTGTGCGCCACCAACAGCACCGGCAAGCAGGTCAGCGAGGCCACGGGTCTGCCCATCAATCTGTTTTTGTCCCACGAACACGGCGGCATCCAGCAGATCGGCGCGCGCATCGCTTACAACGAGATCGATCTGGTTCTCTTCTTTGACGACCCTCACTCCACCGATCTGAGCGACGATGTGCAGTACATCTGCCGCCTGTGCGACCAGTACAATGTCCCCTTCGCCTCCAATGTGGCCACCGCCGAGGTGCTCATCCACGGCCT
Organism: Oscillospiraceae bacterium; assembly: GCA_017631545.1. Classification (GTDB taxonomy): domain Bacteria; phylum Bacillota; class Clostridia; order Oscillospirales; family Oscillospiraceae; genus Lawsonibacter. Next base: position 4,841 of record JAGBTC010000327.1, on the reverse strand, counting down.
GTCCCGGGGCGATCTGGACTGGCGCGACATCGTCAACCCCAAAACCGCGCCTTTTGCGGTGTAAACCTTGACTTTTCATCCTTTTTAGGATAATATAAGCCGTACCGTGACGACGGCGCATGAGTAACCGGAACACCCCCCGACAGAGAGAGTTTCCCCGTGCTGAAAGAAACTCAGAGGAAGGCTTCGGCGAAGACAGCGCTACCAGCGGCCCCGGAGACGGGGGCGGTTCCCTTCCCGTAACAGAAGGTCAAAGGGGCGCACTGCGCCTGAATTTGGGTGGCACCACGAAGCGTAATGCACACGCTCTCGTCCCAAACAGGGGACGAGAGCGTGTTTTTTGTTGTGGCATTCGGCAAAGCCGAATCCCATATCTCCTATCTCATATCTCCTATCTCATATCTCTCCCGAAAGGAACTGATACTATGGCAAACGTACAGCCCCGTACCCTGTCCGGCTTTATGGAGCTTCTCCCCGCCCGACAGGCACAGTTCGACCACATGGCCGACACGCTGAAGAAAACTTACGCGCTCTACGGCTTCACCGCCTTGGACACCCCCCTCATCGAGGCGTCCGAGGTGCTGCTGGCCAAGGGCGGCGGCGAAACGGAAAAGCAGATCTACCGCTTTATGAAGGGGGACACCGACCTGTCCCTGCGCTTTGATCTGACCGTGCCGCTGGCCAAATATGTGGCCCAGAACTACGCCAATCTGACCTTCCCCTTCCGCCGCTTCCAGATCGGCAAGGTCTACCGGGGCGAGCGCGCCCAGCGCGGCCGCTTCCGTGAGTTCTATCAGGCGGACATCGACATCATCGGCGACGGCAAGCTGGACATCAGCAACGAGGCGGAGATCCCCTCCATCATCTACAAGGCCTTCACCGCCATGGGTCTTCGGCGTTTCCAGATCCGGGTGAATAACCGCAAGATCCTCAACGGCTTCTACGCCATGCTGGGTCTGACGGAAAAGTCCGGCGACATCATGCGTACCGTGGACAAGCTGGACAAGATCGGCGCGGAAAAGGTGGCCGGCCTGCTGACCGGGGAGGAGATCGGCCTGACCGACGCGCAGGCGGACGAGATTTTGAAGTTCATCGCCATCAAGGGCAGCAATGCCGAGGTTCTGACCGCGCTGGAGGGCTACCGCGGCCGGCACGAGCTGTTTGACCTTGGTCTGGACGAACTGAACACCGTCACCAAATACCTTTCCGCCTTCGGCGTGCCCGAAAGCCACTTCGCCGTGGACCTGACCATCGCCCGGGGTCTTGACTACTACACCGGCACCGTGTACGAGACCACCATGCTGGATCACCCGGAGATCGGCTCCATCTGCTCCGGCGGCCGCTATGACAATCTGGCGGAGTACTACACCGACAAGCAGCTGCCCGGCGTGGGCATCTCCATCGGCCTGACCCGCCTGTTCTTCGTACTGGAAGATCAGGGCTATCTCACCGACGCGCTGAACACCGCCCCCGCCGACGCGCTCATCCTGCCCATGACCGAGGATCTGGCCCCCGCCATCGCGCTGGCCACCCAGCTGCGCGCCGCCGGTATCCGCACCCAGATCCACGCCGAGCAGAAAAAGTTCAAGCAGAAGATCGGCTACGCGGACAAGCTGGCCATCCCCTACGCCATCTTCCTTGGCGAGGACGAGATCAATGCCGGTGTTTCCGCCGTCAAGGACATGAAAACCGGCGAGCAGGTCAAGCTGACCGCCGACGAGGCCATCGCCCACATCAAGGCCGGCCTTGCCAAGCTCAACGAGGGCCTGCCCATCCTGGACAAGGGCGAGTAATGGAACAGCCCAAGCGAAAGCTGTTGCGGCTGAAGGAATACGATTATTCCCAAAACGGAGCGTATTTTGTGACCATCTGCACCAAAGATCGCGCCCCTGTCTTCGGTCATATTGTAGGGGGCGGCCTCCGCGCCGCCCCGTATGTGGAATTGACCTCCATTGGTGCAGCTGTAGAACAGGCGATCCTAACTATTCCGGAAATCAATCCCGGTGTAGAATGTGAAATCTATTGCATCATGCCCGACCATGTTCACCTTATGGTCGTCTTGACGGGTCGGCACGGAGGCCGACCCCTACCCGAGGTCATAAAGCGGTTCAAATCCTACACAGACCACCTATACCGGGAAATATCCGGCGCCCCCCTCTGGCAGCGCGGCTACTATGACCATGTGATTCGTAATCAGCAGGACTTTGACGCCGCGGCGGAGTATATCCAAACCAACCCCACCCGGCGATGGGAACGGCAGACAGGCATCCCCTGAGAAAGGAGCTGCGATGCACAAGAAACGCAACCTGATCCTCACCATTTTGATCGCCGCCCTTTTGATCGGCCTGCTGGTCTGGCGGCTGACCCCCAGAAGTCTGGAGTCCCTCACCGGGCTGGACTTTGATCAGGCGAATTCCTTTCAGGCGTTTTCCAGAACCACGCTTTTTGAGTTTGAGAACGGAGAACCCATCTTCGTTTCCCACGAACTAAACTACCAAGATACCACCCCCGGCACGGAACACTTTGCCCCCATGCTGGGGCTGTTCCGGGATGTCAAGGTGCGACCCTCTCTCACAAACCTGCTGCGGCCGTGGCTGATCTCCGGCCTCTCATGGACGGGGCCGGTGGATTTTCTGACCTGCGGTGTGTCCTGCGGCAGCGATGGCAATATGTTCGAGATGACCGACCGGGGTGAGCTGACCATTGGCCGCCACCTGTACTTCATCACGGACGAGGAGCAGTTCAGCGCCCTGTGGGAGTATGTTACTACCCACGCAGCGGAAACCAGATCGTAATATATTCTCCCAACAATACTGATTGGAGTTGATTTTCATGGATAACATTCAGAATTTCAAGCGCACCAACTACTGCGGCGAGTTCCGCATGGCTCATGTGGGCCAGACCGCCAGCGTGTGCGGCTGGGTCCAGCGTCAGCGCGACCTGGGCGGCCTGATCTTCGTGGATCTGCGTGACCGCACCGGTCTTGTCCAGCTGTCCTTTGACGACAGCACCGCCAAGGACATCTTTGACAAGGCTTCCACCCTGCGCGGCGAGTATGTCATCGCCGCCACCGGCACCGTGCGCGAGCGCGAGGCCAAGACCGACAAGATCCCCACCGGCGATGTGGAGATCTATGTCACCGAGCTGCGCCTGCTGGCCAAGGCAGAGACCCCTCCCTTTGAGATCGTGGCCAACTCCAACGCCAACGATGTGCTGCGCCTGACCTACCGCTACCTCGACCTGCGCCGCCCCGATATGCAGCATGCCATCGCCACCCGTCACAAGATCACCAAGATCGCCCGGGACTACTTTGACGAGCAGGGCTTCCTGGAGATCGAGACCCCCATCCTCACCAAATCCACCCCCGAGGGCGCCCGGGACTATCTGGTGCCCTCCCGTGTCCATCCCGGCAAGTTCTACGCCCTGCCCCAGTCCCCCCAGCAGTACAAGCAGCTTTTGATGCTGTCCGGCTTTGACCGCTACTTCCAGATCGCCCGCTGCTTCCGTGACGAGGATCTGCGTGCCGACCGCCAGCCCGAGTTTACCCAGATCGACCTGGAGATGTCCTTCATCAACGAGGACGACATCATGGGTATTCAGGAGGGCTTCATGAAGCGCGTCTTTAAGGAAGTTCTGGATGTGGACATTCAGACCCCCTTCCTTCGTATGCCTTACCGGGAGGCCATGGATCGCTTTGGCTCGGACAAGCCCGATATGCGCTTCGGCTTTGAACTCAAGGACATTTCCGACATCGTGAAGGACTGCGGCTTCGGCGTGTTCTCCGGCCCGGTGGCCGAGGGTGGAAGTGTGCGCCTTATTAACATCGAGGGCGGTGCCGCCGCCTTCCCCCGTAAGAAGATCGACAAGCTGGTGGACTTCGTCAAGACCTACCGCGCCAAGGGTCTGGCCTGGGCGCGCCTCATGGACGGCGGCGTGACCAGCTCCTACTCCAAGTTCCTCACCGACGAGGAGAACGCCGCCATTCTTCAGCGCGCCGGCGCCAAGGACGGCGACCTGGTGCTCATCGTGGGCGACGCGAAGAACGAGGTGGTCTTTGCCTCTCTGGGCGCCCTGCGCTGCGAGATCGCAAAGCAGATGGAAATCATTGATCCCATGGACTTCAAGTTCCTGTGGGTCACCGAGTTCCCCATGTTCGAGTACTCCGAGGAAGAGGGCCGCTATCAGGCCATGCACCACCCCTTCACCGCCCCCATGGTGGAGGATCAGGACAAGATCCTGTCCGACAAGGCAAACTGCCGCGCCCGTGCCTACGACATCGTACTCAACGGCACCGAGCTGGGCGGCGGCTCCATCCGTATCAACACCCCCGAGATGCAGGAGAAGGCCTTCCAGGCCCTGGGCATCTCCGACGCGGATATTCAGGAGCGCTTTGGCCATCTGGTCAACGCCTTCAAGTACGGCGCACCTCCCCACGGCGGCCTGGCCTACGGCCTGGATCGTCTGTGCATGCTCATGGCCGGCGCTACTTCCATCCGTGATGTGATCGCCTTCCCCAAGGTGCAGAACGCCTCCGACCTGATGATGGCCTGCCCCGATGTGGTAGATGACAAGCAGCTGGACGATCTGTCCATCGCCTGCACCCGCGTGGAGCAGACGGCCGACACAGAATAATCTTCCAACCGACACGGCGCACCAGACGGTGCGCCGTGTTTTTTTCGGGCATGATAGGGGAGAGGGGACACTTTTTCGCTTTGTTCCGTCAAAGTGCCGAAAAAGCCCCCTGTGCCGACTCGCACTTTTTGGGACTTTATGATTGACAAAGGTGGGTTACATAAGGTACAATCATTGAAAATCCCCTTTTACAGGGGCATGAAAAAGGC
>JAGBTC010000326.1 GCA_017631545.1 Oscillospiraceae bacterium | reverse complement strand
GCCCAGCTCACTCCTGCCCAGCTGTTGGCCGCCGTGGCGCTGGTGGAGCTGGAGAGTGGGAGTGGGCGGCTGGCGGTGACCGACGAGACGGGGGCGGCCGCGGAGCTGCTGGCCACCGGTTTCTCCCGTCCGCTGCTGCGTCTGGGTCGGGACGGAGAGGAGGCCGTGCGCCTGTACCGCGCGCTGCCCTGGCTGTACGACGGGGTGTTCGCCGCCGCCCGTCTATGCGCCCGTATGCGCGCCTGTGGGGAAAGTCTGGAACAGCTGTGCCGAAAGACGCCCCACCTCACCGGGACGGCACAGGAGCTGGCTGTCCACAGCGCTCCCGACGCGCTGCTGGCGCGGCTGCTGGCTCTGGATCCGGGCTGGACGGCGGTGGGGCGCACCCTGCGCCGGCGCACCGCGCTGGGCTGGGTGTCTCTGATCCCCCTGCGCCATCCTGCCGTGAAGGTGCTGGCCGAGAGCGAGGACATGGAGGCGGCGGCGGAGCTGTGCCAGCGCACCCTGTCCCGGGTGCAGCAGCTGGATGGGCAGACAAAATAAGACTATACTTTTCCTTTGGAATATGGTATACTTCTTGCGGCTGTGTTTTGAACGCGCTGGGCTGCGCGTCGAAATAGAAAAACGGTCTGCCGGTTGCGGCGGCAGGCCACCCCTACAACCGGATCCGGTTTGAGCAGGCGAAGACGCACTTCCTTTTTCCGACGAGGCAGGGTCGGAAACGAGGGTCGCGTCTGCGCCCGGTCTTTGTGCGCCGGCATCCTTACATACTTTTGAAAAGGAGCTATTTATGGCTGAAAAACTGAAAATTATTTCCCTTGGCGGTCTCAACGAGATCGGCAAGAACCTGACGGTGTATGAGTACGGCGGTGACATTGTCATCGTGGATGTGGGTATGGGCTTTCCCGATGACGATATGTACGGCATCGATGTGGTCATTCCCGATGTCAGCTACCTCATCAAAAACCAGAACAAGATCCGGGGCATCTTCCTCACCCACGGGCACGAGGATCACATCGGCGCCCTCCCCTATGTCCTGCGGGATGTAAACGCCCCCATCTACGCCACCCGCATGACCGCCGGGCTGGTCCGGCTGAAGCTGGAGGAGCATCGCCTGCTGGACAAGACCAAGATGATCACCTGCGAGGCCGGTGATGTGGTCAAAGCCGGCAAGTTCAGCGTAGAATTTATCCATGTTAACCACTCCATCGCCGACGCGGTGGGCTTTGCCATCAAATGTCCCGTTGGCACCGTGGTGCACACCGGCGACTTCAAAATCGACGCCACCCCTGTGCAGGGCGGCATGATCGATCTGGCCCGTCTGGGCGAGCTGGGCAACGAGGGCGTGCTGGCTCTGCTGGCCGACTCCACCAATGTGGAGCGTCCCGGCTACACCAAGAGCGAGAGCAGCGTGGGCGCCAGCTTTGACGCGCTGTTTCGCGGCTGCGAGGAGCGCATCATCATCACCACTTTCGCCAGCAATGTAGATCGCCTGCAGCAGATCATCGATGTGGCCGCCCGTTACGGGCGCAAGGTGGCCGTGACCGGCCGCAGCATGGAAAACGCCATGCGTGTATCCACCGAGCTGGGCTACATGAACATCCCCGACGGGGTGCTGATGGATCTGGCGCATATCAAGTCGCTGCCCAAGGACAAGGTGTGTATCATCACCACCGGCAGTCAGGGCGAGACCATGTCCGCCCTGAGCCGCATGGCCTTCTCCACCCACAAGCAGGTGGATATTCTGCCCGGTGACCGTATCATCATCTCCGCCAGCGCCATTCCCGGCAACGAAAATGCCATCGGCAATGTAGTTAACGAGCTGTACCGCAAGGGCGCGGAAGTGGTCAACGAGCGGGAGCTGTCTCTGCATGTCTCCGGCCACGCCTGTCAGGAGGAGCTGAAGATCGTCCATGCCCTGGTCAAGCCCCGCTTCTTCATTCCCGTACACGGCGAGCAGCGCATGCTGCAGATCCACGCCAAGCTGGCCCAAAAAATGGGTATGCCTGCGGAAAATGTCATCATCAGCGACATTGGCAAGGTCATCGAGCTGACCGCCAACACCGCCAAAATCAACGGCACCGTCACCGCCGGTCAGGTCTTTGTGGATGGCTACGGCGTGGGCGATGTGGGCAGCGTGGTGCTGCGCGACCGCCGGCATCTGGCGCAGGACGGCATGATCGTCGTCGTGCTGTCCATGTCCGGGGAGGACGGCGCGCTGGTGTCCGGCCCGGATATCATCACCCGCGGTTTCGTCTATGTGAAGGAGTCCGAAGGGCTGATGGAGGAGCTGCGTCAGGTGGCGCTGGACGCGCTGGAGAATGTGAGCGACCGCTACTTCACCGATTGGTCGGCCATCAAGGGCGCCATCAAGGGCGACCTGTCCAACTACCTGTACAAAAAGACCAAGCGCAGCCCCATGATCCTGCCTGTTATCATGGAAGTGTGATTCAAAACAGACACGCCCTCCGTAAAAACCGGAGGGCGTGTTATCTAATCCTATAGAAGCGAAACGCCTTGAAACCGAAGTTTCAAGGCGTTTTGGAGCTGCTGGGCAGATTCGAACTGCCGACCTCATCCTTACCAAGGATGCGCTCTACCTACTGAGCTACAGCAGCAAAGCTGCTCCCCAAGTGGGGAACTATCAATAACAGCACATTTGCTGATATCTACATGTGGCGACTCGGAAGGGGCCTTTGCCTCATCCTTCGGATGACAAATGCTCCATCTTCGTAGCCGTGCGAGGAAAAAGTGGCGACTCGGAAGG
>JAGBTC010000325.1 GCA_017631545.1 Oscillospiraceae bacterium | reverse complement strand
CCGCCGGCTATTAAGCAGAAATGAATGTCACCGGCAGGCGGCCCAAGGCCGCCCCTACGCACCGATTGGTTGGCCGCAGCCCGGCACGGTTATTGGGCCGTAACAACCGGCAGGTTTGCACAGACAGCGGCAGCAAGCGGGTGCGGAATGTGCCGTAACCCGGTGCCGGGTCAGTGGCAATCAGCTCCTTGTCCTGCACCCAAGGAAGGTCTTGGAAACCTTGGTTTCCAAGCTGACTTTTGGTTTCTTTTGTTCAGCGACAAAAGAAACCCGCCGCCGGAGCGGCGGAACAACTCCACCCCACCCGGGGGCGGAACAACTCCACCCCACCCGGGGGCGGAACAATCCTTCCCTGCCCTGCAGGGCGAAATTTACATCAAGCGAGAAAGGAGGCAGTCTCCATGACCGAATATTACATCCCCACCAAGCGCAGCGAAACGCGGCTGGTGGAAAAGCGCTCGGAGTTCATTGGCCGGGTCTGGCGAGTGGAAAGCGAGGAGCAGGCGCGCGCGTGCATCGAGGCCACCCGCAAGCATGATCACGCCGCCAATCATCATTGTTGGTGCTATGTCATCAAGGACGGCCCCACTCGTTACTCCGACGATGGCGAGCCCCAGGGCACGGCAGGCCAGCCCATGCTCAATGTGTTCCAACGGGAGGGCATTGAAAATGTGTGCTGCGTGGTCACCCGTTACTTCGGCGGCATTTTGCTGGGTGCAGGTGGGCTGGTGCGCGCCTATACCCAAAGTGCCAAGGACGCGCTGGACGCGGCAGGGGTGTCGGTAGTGCGGCGGTGGGTGGCTATGGAGCTGCCCTGCAGCTACAATCAGTTTGAAACCGTGCGCCGGGAGGTAGTCGCTTTTGACGGCGTGGTGGAGAACATTGACTACGGTGCGGATGTAGTTCTCTCCGCTCTGCTGCCCGAGGAGCAGGCACAGGCCTTTCGGGAGCGGATCGTGGATGTGAGTGCCGGCACCGTGGAACCGCTGGAGGCAGGGGAGGAACTTCGGGATGTGCCTGTGCGGCCGCCCGTACAAACGACATAAAAGGAACAAACACCGGTCTTTGACCGGTGTTTCTTTTTGTAATCACAAAATCCAAGCCAGCGCAGCGAAAAGTCTGCTTTTATACAAGGCAGGCGGCAGGGGACGGATGGCAATTTATTTCTGCGTTTTTTTCGCAAAAAGCATACCAAAAGACGGGGAAATGTGGTATGATGAACTGTACTGTAATATCATCATGGGGGCAGTGTGCCCAATGGGGAAGGGAGCGGGCGAATATGCGAGGAAAATTCATAACCATCACGCTGGCGGCGATGCTTTCCATGCTGCTGACCGGCTGCTTTTCCTGGTCGGCAGAGGAGTCCTATAAGCTGCCTCAGCCCCCTCAGGCCTATCAAAATCTGACCAACGCCGTTAACCAGACCAAGCGCGCGATGGCGGCGGAGTATTCCACCACGGTGGAGGATGTGCCTCCCTCTGCCGGCGACAACACCTCTACGGTGCAGCTGCTGGACATGGACGCGGACGGCTCTCAGGAGACGGCGGTCAGCTTCCTGCGCGTGGTGGGGGCGGAGAATCCCATCCGCATTTGTTTCTACACCCTGCAGGCCGAGGACGGCTATGTGGCCAGCAGCGTGGTGGAGGGCGCCGGAGACGGCGTGTACGCCGTCCACTACGCCGATGTGGACGGCCGCACGGATGCCGCAGGCCGGCTGTGTAAGGAAGTGGTGGTCAGCTGGCAGATGGGCAACGAGGCCTACTATCTGGGCGTGTACTCCCTGGATGACTCGGACGAGCAGTCACTGGTGACCACTACCTACGATGGATACCGCCTGCTGGATCTGGACGAGGACGGGCGTATGGAACTGGCGGTGGCCCGTCTGGATCCGGAACAGAAGCTGGGCGAAGTGGTGGTGTACGACTGGCAGGACGAGCGTGAGCCGGTGCAGCAGCGTATTTCCCTGTCCGCAGGGCTGAGCGCGGTGCGTCAGGTGCGCGCCGGCGTGCTGGCGAACATGGTGCCTGCCCTGTACATCAGCAGCGATCTGGCCGATGGACGGCGAGTGACGGATGTGCTGGCAGTGAACAAGCGGGGGGAGCTGGCCAACCTGTCTCTGGACGGGGAGAGCGGCATCAGCCGCGAGGTATGCGACCCCTACCGTGACCTTGCCCCCACCGATGTGAACGGAGACGGCGTGCCCGAAGTGGCGCGGCCCAGACAGCTGAACTCCTACGGAACCTCTGTGGGAGCATGGCTGACCGATTGGGTGCAGTACACGCGCGATGGCCGGGTCAAGGCGGTGTGCACCACCTATCACAACACGGCCGACGGCTGGTATCTGGTGGTGCCTCAGCACTGGCAGAGCCGGCTGATTCTGTCCCGACACGACAGCATGAGCGGTCAGCGTGCGGTCAACTTCTCCCTGTGGCAGGGGGAGGACAAAGATCCGCTGACCTTCCTTACCGTATACAAGCTGACCGGCTCCAGCCGCAGCCTGCGTGCCAACACCGGCAGCCGCTTCGTTCTGGCCGAGGACGGCAGCGCCGTGTACGCCGCCGCCTTCTACAGCGGCTGGAACTGCGGCGTGGATCAGAACGGGCTGCTGGAAAACTTCCGCCTGATCGTTAGCAGCTGGTCCGGCGACTGAGGAGGAGAACGCATATGAGAAAAGTACTGGTCCTGGAGGACGAGGAGAATATCCGCAGCTTTGTGGTCATTAACCTCAAGCGTGCCGGCTACGAGACCATTGAGGCCGCCACCGGCGAGCAGGCGCTGACCCAGCTGAAGAACAACCCGGGCATCCGGGTGGCGCTGCTGGATGTGATGCTGCCCGACATCGACGGCTTTGAGGTCTGCCGGCGTATCCGCTCCACCAACAACACCATCGGCATCATCATGCTCACCGCCCGTACCCAGGAGATGGACAAAGTCACCGGGCTGATGACGGGTGCGGACGACTATGTGACCAAGCCCTTCTCCCCGGCGGAGCTGACCGCCCGGGTGGACGCGTTGTTCCGCCGCACCGGCAATGCCGATGCAGCCCCTGCTCCCGGGGAGCTGTATCAGCACCCCTTCCTGCTCAACACCCGAAACCGTACGCTGGAAAAGAATGGCCAGCGCATCAAGCTCACCCAGGTGGAGTACGGGCTGATGAAGCTGTTTATGGAAAACCCCGGCAAGGCCATGTCCCGGGAGGAGATTTTGGACGCGGTGTGGGGCAAGGATTTTCTGGGCGAGCTGAAAAGCGTGGATGTAAACATCCGCCGCCTGCGTATCAAAATTGAAGATGACGCCCAAAACCCCACTTTTATTACCACCGTATGGGGCTTTGGCTATAAGTGGGGCGTGTGAGCCCTGACCCATTGTAAGGAAAGGAGGACGAGACCGTGGCCAAGATGAAGGAACGCAGCAAAATGAAGATGCAGGGCATCCGTCAGCGCTGGCTTGCCAACAGCGTCAGCGTGGTGCTGTTTATGGTGGTACTGGCCGTGGTGGCGTTCTCCGTGGCCATGGCCAGCTACTACTACGACGCCATGGAAGAGGGACTCAAGGCCCGGGCAGGCAGTGCGGCCTCCTTCTTCCGCAACTATACCGAGTCGGAGTATCACCGCGCGGCCAAAAGCTATGTGGACAACTTCAGCGAAAAGAGCAAGCTGGAGCTGCAGTTCATCGAAACAGACGGCTCCATTCTCTACTCCAGCTACGGGCTGACCACCGGCACCATGCCACGCACCCCGGACATTGAAGATGCCTTCGGCAACTATGTGATGCAGCCCTGGCGCGGCAAGGATCCCACCACGCAGGAGCGCATCATGGCCGTCACCGCGCCGGTGCTCTACCGGGGCAATCTGGTGGGCGGCGTGCGCGTGGTCACTTCCATGATGGAGGTGGATCGGCGGCTGGTGCTGGCCACCGGGGCGCTGGCGCTGATCGGCATGGCGCTGCTGGCCATGCTGTACATCTCCAACCTGTTTTTCGTGCGCTCCATCATCGAGCCGCTGGGCGGCATTACCGAAACGGCCAAACGCATTGCCGACGGCAGCTACGGCATACAGCTGGAAAAAACCTATGAGGACGAGATCGGCGAGCTGATCGACGCCATCAACGATATGTCCTTGAAGATACGGCAATCGGAAAAGGTGCAAACGGAGTTTATCTCCTCTGTGTCCCACGAGCTGCGTACCCCGCTGACCGCCATCAACGGCTGGGCAGAGACCATCATGAACGGCGAGCTGCGCGAGCCGCAGGATGTCAAAAAGGGTATGGGCATCATCGTCAGCGAGGCGCGCCGCCTGACCAACATGGTGGAGGAGTTGCTGGAATTTTCCCGTATCTCCGACGGGCGCTTTACCCTGTCGGTGGAGCCGCTGGATCTGAAGGCGGAGCTGGAGGACGCGGTGTACACCTATCGGGAGTTCTTCCGCCGGGACGGCATTGAGCTGAACTACTACGACTGCCCGGAGGAGTCCATTCCCATCAGCGGCGACCCCGAGCGGCTGCGGCAGGTGTTCTGCAACCTGCTGGACAACGCCGCCAAGCACGGCGGCGCGGGCAAGCGCATCGATGTTGCCATCCGTGTGGAAGAGGAGCTGGCCCGCATCATCATCCGGGACTACGGCCCCGGCATCCCCGAGGACGAGCTGCCCTTCGTGAAAAACAAGTTCTATAAGGGCAGTTCCAAGGCCCGTGGCAGCGGCATCGGGCTGGCGGTGTGCGAAGAGATCGTGGATCGGCACGACGGCGAGCTGCAGCTGACCAACGCCCCGGAGGGTGGCTGCGCGGTGCAGATCACCCTGCCGATTGGAACATAAGTTCGAAAAACCCTTGCATTTGGATTCAAATGTGATAAAATGATTTTACAGTCAGACGCGTGGCGTCAAAGGAGCATTCATGAGCAAAGAGCAAACCAACAAGTGCTGTCCGCCGTTTAAGACCATGTGCGGCGGACAGGCGCTGATCGAAGGAATCATGATGCGCGGCCCGAAAAAGCAGGCCGCCGTGGTCCGCCGGCCGGACGGAGAGCTGGAGATCCGGCAGGAGGAACTGAAATTTGTCAAAGACCGCCACCCCATCGTGGGTGTGCCCTTCATTCGGGGGGTGTTCACCTTTGTGGATTCCATGGTCAACGGGGTGAAAAACCTCATGTGGTCGGCGGAGTTTTACCCGGAGGAGGAGCAGCCGGAGCAGCCCTCCCAATTCGAACAATGGCTGGAGAAGAAGCTGGGCAACGAAAAATTCTATTCCCTGGTCATCACCTTTGCGGTGGTCATGGGCATCGGACTTTCCATCGTGCTGTTCTTCCTGCTGCCCACCCTGCTGGGCGGGCTGGTGGCGCTGTTCACCCAATCCATGCTGGTGCGAAATGTGGCCGAAAGCCTGCTGAAGATGGTCATCTTTTTGGCCTATCTGGCCCTATGCTCCCACATGAAGGACATCCGCCGGGTGTTCCAGTACCACGGGGCGGAGCATAAGACGATTTTCTGCTACGAAGCAGGGCTTCCCCTTACGGTGGAGAATGTACGCAAGCAGTCCCGGCACCACCCCCGCTGCGGCACCAGCTTTCTGTTTGTGGTCATCATCGTGTCCATTCTGGTGTCCACGGTGGTCTTTTCCATCTGGCCGGTGCATAACGCGCTGCTGCGTTTTTTGATCCATCTGGTGATGCTGCCCGCCATCGTGGGGGTCAGCTACGAATTCAACCGCTGGTGCGGCCGGCATGACAACCTGCTGACCCGGCTGCTT